>JBDREA010000142.1:0-2228 GCA_043820265.1 Candidatus Altarchaeota archaeon
GAACTGCCGGACGTGAAAGGCCTGGTAATCGACAAGGCCCGAGTCGCCGCCCATCTCCTTCGAGACGTCGAAGCCGCCCAATTCGGTAAAGCCCAGGGCCTCAGTGTAGAATTTCGCCGACTTCTCGACGTCGCTCACCACAACGCCTACGTCGATAGTTGTCCTGCTAAAGGCGCTTTGCGCCCCGCTCGGACCGGCGGCGCCTGCGGCGAACAAGCCTGCCGCAATGCAAACAAGAACCAGTGCGACCACGCTGCATTTTCTCATAAGAGTTCTCCTAAAACTGTCTGAACGAGTCATAAAAGCTACCGAGCATATTATAATCACGGTACATCATTTTGGAAGCGTAAATGAGCGTTTTCTCATTTGGCGGTCTGAAAAGCTTGAAAGCCATGACTCCCAGTTCCCCGCCGAAGCAATAAACACCTGTTTCTGGCGTCACAAATATCCAGCGCAGAAAATCTCATGAGAAAATGCCGAGTTTGAGAACTTAGGGCTTGACATATTTCTTTTTTGTGATAGAATTGAACAATAGATTTGCGAATTTCCTCGCGCCACAATGGTTGGCCGAGGGACGATGAATATAACAGAAAGGTGTTCAAAGATGCATATTCACACGAATAAAGGGATAAACCTCATACGGAATTTTATAACTTTCAATACGAGGACGTCATTTACTTGACGCGCCGGCCATAGTCTATCGTAATGAAGAGGCCGGCGCAAAGACCGGCCTTTTTTATTGGAGATTTTGAGTAAGGAATTGGCGAGTACGAATAGCAACCGTTGCTAAAAATTCCATCAAAAACGAGAAAATTATGTGTTCTACAGAGTTTAATTACGGTTTTGTCCATTTCACTTCCAAGATATCGATTGACTGGTATTTTTTCTAAATTCTTGAGGACATAAGAAATGACTCCCTTCAATAAACACGAATTACCTGCTATTACAGACCCTCCTTTTCCAAATCAGCGACTTGTTCGCGATATGATTCTACCATACCTCTCAAATGGTATGCGCATAAACTGGCATCCTCATTTGTCCAAGAGGTTTAACCTCCCCCGGCCTCGGAATCTGATGTTCTCAGGCACTTCTCCTCCTACTTTTTTAGTACAAGACCGGACTGGAAGAAGCTGATCCACAGATATGTCTGCGATTGGAGACACAGGCACAGGACTTGGTTTTCTCAGACCGTTTTGTGTGCAAGATTTATTACAGTAAGAAACTAATTGGGGACATGACAATGAAACGAACGGATGAGGATAATAAATTCTTCCGGGGGGTCTCAACTCATGAAAAACGGGGACAGCGCGGCTGTAAACATTCAAAGATAAGAGGCACATTGTTTGATGCACATCCCATAGAGAACGCTTTTTTGTCTGCCGGTGAAGACAACTATTGTGAGGAATCCTGTAGAAGAGGCAGCAGAGCTTACACAGTCGTTTCAGATTTGGAGGATGTGGGTGAAATAATAATCAGGCGTCTTGATTAAGTGAGTTATCGGAGATAGAATTATGGATACTTATGACGTGAGACAAATTGTTCTGGATGCAATCTCGAAAAGGTCCCCAAGGAAGTGCGGATACTACCATATTTGCTGGTGGGAAGAGCGAATCCAATGTCTTTCTCCCCACCATACAGGGGAAAGACATGACGTCTTCTTTGGCGCCGGTGACGATGTATTAAGCAAAGCCCTGTCGGAATACCAATATAGACTGATAGAAAACAGAATCCTGTACTTCTGCAGGGGCAAAAAAATCACGTTGCGCCCCGTTAAATCCCAATCAAAAAATACATGTGAAGGCGGATATATACGAAAGGGAAAAATACAGGTTAGCGAATTTGATGCGAGCCGACTTAAAACCTTACTTGTAACTGCAACAAGTCCTGGATGTTTCGCAGAGGACAAGTTAAAGCAACTGGAGTGCCTGTTGGAGAACGCCAAGGTCGTAACGCCGGAAAGCATGCCCGCAGATGCGGTTACGATGAACACGAAACTTCGGCTAAGAGATTATGAAAGCGGAGAGGATATGGTTATTTCATTGGTATTTCCTGCTGATGCGACTGTCCCAGAGGATTTCGAAGATATGAAGGTTTCAATCTTATCCTCAATGGGTCTTTCAGTTTTCGGCTTAAGAGCCGGACAGGTCGCATCCGGACAAATACGGGTAGAGGAAGTGCTGTATCAGCCCGAGGCCGCTGGCCGTTTCGATCTTTAGAGAAGAAAACAG
>JBDREA010000143.1:0-5102 GCA_043820265.1 Candidatus Altarchaeota archaeon
TCCCCTGTGAGCTTTGACTTGTCCTCTACTATTGAGAACAAAGACACTGGACACGCAGTCTTGCATGCCCCGCATGCGATGCACTTCTCCTTGTTTATTTCGATTTTGGGTGAAATTTTTACCACATTTCTTTTTTTTAACGGGGTTGATCTCTGAGTAGCTGGACGAATAGATAATACTTGCTTTCTCCTTTGAGTTCATCAACAATTTTTTCTGCGATAGTCTTTGCAGGATCGGGAATGTTCTTCACTCTCTCATGCATATCTGCAAATGAAAAGAAGGGTTTTATTTTTCTTTCTTCTAGGATTTCGTTTCTGTGCCGCTTGCCGATTTTCGGAAGACTTTCGAGCTTATGGAGCCTAGTCGAGATGATGCCTGCTGTGTTGTAGAAATTGATGAATCGCTCTTCCTGCTGCTCAACTAATGTTTTAAGTATTATAGGGAGCTCTGACTTTGCGGTTGGAGTGAGCCACTCATATTTTATCCTTCTTTCAATATGGTCTACTTTCTCTCTGTTACCTTCTCCGATGTACACTCTTTCTCCCATGGCGAAGGTCTGATCGGGTTTTGGAGTCACCTCAAGAAGTGAGAAGCGTTTTTCTCCGATAATCTGAGCGAGAGGTTTCCTCTTGTGAGATGGAACATCTGATTTGCCTTTTATCAGAAAATCCAGCACAACTGCGTAGTCATCCTTTTCCATTTTACCCGGTCCACTGAATGAGAAAAAAACCCCTCCTTTGGTGTTTATCTGAATTGATCCACTACATCCAATATTTTACGGATGTCTTCGGGCGAATATTTGAATCTCTCTTTAGCGAATATTGCCCTCACGTCATCTACTGTCTCTGGTAGAAGGTCGGCGAACTTGATCATCTGTTCATCGTTTAATTCCAGTTCAAGCCCCTTTATCTGTTCGATTATTTTTTTGGAATCGATTACACTCAGCTTGGAGAATTGTTGTGAGTGTTCGAGTGCGCGCTTTTGCTCAAAAAACAGCTCATCTCCCTCGCTTTTTATCTCTTTTTCACGGGCTACTAAAAGTTGCTTTACCTCCGCTAATGTCGCGGGTTTTGAGTCTATGACATCCATTTTCACTCACCAACTCCTGATTTTATTAAATGCACTGGGGATACAAGCAACTTTTTTTGTTTCCCCCCGTCAGATATCTGTATAAGGTAACATTTCCCTTGTTTGCCTACCACTTTTCCTGTTCGGCCCCTGAACATTGGATGTGGGATGGCCTGGATCCTCGAGTCAATTGAAATGGAAACTATTTCTCCTTCTTGGAAGTCGGCCAAAACTTTGCGAATGCTGATTTTGCCTTTTTCTCTGGGCCCGACTTTAAGATTCCTTGTCTTGCGCCTGTATCCGTGAGATCCTTTCATTTCATTCACCTGAGCTTAGCCTATTAGATAGGTAATCATCCAATAAAAATGAAGCTTGTCTCCTTGATTGATTTGTACGGTTTTTCCCTCCCCAACAAAAACTTGAACAATGTAACGTCTTTGATACAGATATAGTTTATCTTTGATACAGATATAGTTTATGAAAGGAGTATATAAGTGGTAAGATAAGACTCATAGATTATTATGCTAATCCCATTACTATCGGGGCAAAGATTATTCTTCCACTCGGTTGTTCACTGATTAAACAACCTGCAACATTCGCCCTTTTAAACATGAAATCAAATAGTTTTTCTCAAAGATGAAGGAGATCAGATTCCACGGGCGCGGAGGCCAGGGAGCGGTCACTGCAGCTACTCTTCTTGCGATCGCGGGATTTCATGATGGAAAATTCACGCAGGCATTCCCAAAGTTCGGTGTCGAACGCAGGGGTGCGCCGGTTCAGGCATTTACGCGTATTTCAGATTCATTTATCAGAAGAAAAAGCGCTGTCTATGAACCGGACATCCTGCTTGTATTAGACCCGACACTCACGGAAGTCGTAGATGTGACATCGGGTCTAGCCAAAGACGGGACGATCATCGTAAACAGCAATAAAAGACCTGAAGACCTGAATCTGGGGGATTTCTCGGTTTATGCGTTGGATGTCACAAAGGAGGCTCTTGAAACCCTCGGACTGGACATCGTGAATACCGGGATGCTAGGCGCATTCTCATCAATCACCGGTTTGATCAAAAAAGAAAGCATAATAAAAGCAATCAAAGGGCAAATGGCCCCTCACCTCGTTGAAAAAAACATCAGCTTAGTGGAAAAAGTCTACGAACAAACAGAAGCTATCAAGGGAAAAAATGCGTGACATGGCTAAATTTATAAAAAAGATTGGCGACACCGAGGTTACGGTGGGCGCTGTACTTCCAAGTGATGGCTCATCCACTAATAACAAAACAGGAAGTTGGCGGGCCCATCGTCCGGTAACAGACCAGGAAAAATGCACGGCATGTGGGATTTGTTGGAGTCTCTGCCCTGACGCATGTATAAAAAAGGGGGAAAACGGAAAGTTTTCGGCAGACCTCGACTTCTGCAAGGGATGCGGGATCTGCGCGACCGAATGTCCGGTAAAAGCCATAACGATGGAAAAGGAGGAAAAATAGTATTATGGTCAAGATAATCGAGGAGACATCACATGCAGTCGCAGAAGCCGTGAAGGCGGTGAATCCCGGAGTCATCGCAGCCTATCCTATCACGCCCCAGACCCATATAGTCGAAAGAATTTCTGATTGGGTGGCAAATGGAGAGTTGCCCTCCTCGGAGTACATCAGAGTGGAAAGCGAGTTTAGCGCAATCTCGGCCTGCCTTGGCGCATCAGCAACAGGAGTCCGAACGTACACTTCCTCTTCGAGCCAAGGACTTGCGTTGATGCATGAGGTTCTTTTCATTGTTTCAGGGATGAGGCTGCCTGTTGGCATGACTTGCGTCAACCGGTCCCTGTCTGCCCCCATCAACATATGGAACGACCACAGCGACTCGATGGCCGAACGGGACTCCTGCTGGCTTCAATTCCACACCGAAACCGCTCAAGAAAGCTACGATCTAACATTGATGCAATATAAGATCTCGGAAAACCACGACGTAATGCTTCCGAGCATGGTTTGTCTGGACGGGTTTACGTTAAGCCACGTATACGAGCCCGTAAGCCTACCCACACAAGAGGAAGTTGACAAATTCCTCCCACTATATAAACCATTCCACGCAGTGCTTGACCCGGATGACCCGCTCACACTGGGACCGATTGCATTTCCTGAGCATTTCATGGAGTTTAGAAAAACCCAGGAGGATGCAATAAACGGTTCTCTGAAGGTTATCGAGGACGTATTTAAGGAATACACGAAAACATTTCCCGTAGAAATCGAGAATTCCAGGCCAAACGAGTACTGGCACTTCGAGAAATATCTGATGGAAGACGCAGAAATCGCCTTAGTCGCGATGGGTTCGATGTGCGGAACAATCAAGTGCGTAGTAGATAAACTCAGAGAAAAAGGAGAGAAAGTCGGTCTTTTGAAGCTTATAACTTATCGGCCTTTCCCGAAGGAAGAATTAAAAAAGGCGTTGAAAAACGTTGGTAAAATCGCTGTTTTAGAAAAAGCATTCTCTGCGGGGTCAGGAGGGATACTCTACCACGAATTAGGAATGCTATTTTACGAAGATGACGAGAGACCCAAGCTCAGAAACTTCATAGTGGGATTAGGTGGAAGAGATGTTTTACTTAACCATATCGAAAAGATTTATGAATTAACCAATCAAGACAAAGGCCAAAAGGAGGAGTGGGTGTTTTAACGATGACTATCGCAGGACTACCAGAAGAGGAGCTTTTTGCGTCAGGTCACAGAGCGTGCGCGGGATGCGGGGCGGCACTTGCCCTAAGGATCATAACAAAGGCTGCCGGAAAAAACTCGGTTATCTGCGAATCAACAGGATGCATGGAGGTTGTCTCAACACCGTACCCTGAAACGTCTTGGCGTATCCCATGGATACACGGAGCATTCGAAAACAACTCATCAATTGCATCAGGGGTGGAGGCAGCACTCAAAGTCCTAAAAAAAGATGACGTCAAAGTCATTGCGCTCGGTGGGGACGGAGCCAGCTATGACATAGGGATAAGAGGGACGTCAGGGGCTTTTGAGCGCGGACACAACTTTACGTACATATGCTACGACAACGAAGCATACATGAACACGGGCATCCAGCGAAGCGGAGCTACTCCATTTGCAGCCTCAACAACCACATCCCCCGCAGGAAAGGCAATTCTTGGAAAAACAGAGAGAAAAAAGGATTTACTCCATATCCTGGTCGCTCACGGTTCACCCTATGCCGCAAGTTGTTCTGTTGGATATCCACAAGACGCATACAAAAAAATAAAAAAGGCGATTGAAACACGAGGCCCCACATTCATAAACATCTACGCCCCATGTGTTCCGGGTTGGAGATACGACCCAAGCCAAAGCATCACATTGGCAAAACTCGGGGTCCAGACCGGTGCAACACCGATATATGAAGTAATCGAAGGCAAACACAAAGTGACCATGCCCCGTGACCCACAATCATTAAAACCCATAGAAGATTATCTGAAACTCCAGGGACGATTCAGGCATTTGTTCAAACCAGAACCTAAAAAAGAGCAAATCGAATCCATCCAAAAAGACGTAAAAGACAGTCTGCAAAGACTGATTGAACTCGAAGAAAAGGGTTTTTGATTTTTAAATGCGCATCGTGTAATATAAAACCGCGAATTTTCATCTGCGACCCTTGTTGAACAATTCGTTTTCATTTATACAAAAAAGAAGGAAGGTGGGTGTGATATGGAATCTATCGTTAAGGAAGCTATTGGCAACACAGATTTTGAAAAAGTAAGCGAAACAACGATCTCTTCAAAAGCGAATTCAAGCCTTCGTGGAGGAGACTCAGATGACGAACTTCGACGCATCGTCGAAGGAATAAAGACTTCTATAAAGATCATCGGCGCAGGAGGCGCTGGATCAAATACAATCGACCGTCTCATAGATATGGGGATCGAAGGCGGAGACGTGATTCAGGTAAATACAGACGCCCTTCACCTACTGCACAGCAAAGCCCCGCTTAAACTACTGATTGGCACATCAATCACCGGCGGAGTTGGAGCGGGAAACGACCCGGAAGTTGGAG
>JBDREA010000144.1:0-2476 GCA_043820265.1 Candidatus Altarchaeota archaeon
GCATGGATCGTAAGCACGATTCTATGTCACGCAGGCTTTCTCTATAAGAAAGTTGGGCGAAAGCCATGCAAAATAACTGGTCTAAACATGAAAAATATTTCAGATAATAATTTCCTTTGTAGCGCTCAACACAACGTCGAAATTCCCTTGAGGGCAAAAAATCTATTAATTGGGAAAATACTGTCCTGCCGGTATTCATGGGCTAACTCCTTCCGATTTTTTCCAATGAGTATACCCCGAATCATCAATTTTGAAATTTCAAATCGATTTCGATAAAAATGACTCGAAATGACAATATTTTTAATTGGTTAACTCGAGACCTTTGCACAACCAGGCGAAAATCACCACCAATAAAAATAATCTTACAGTCTAGACCTTTCAGAACGTGCTAAAAAAATATCAATGGGAGATCGTTATCTAAAATCAGAAGTCCTTGAAAATGTTTTGGAAACGAGAATGTTGGGTTTGAAAAAAAGTGATTTAACATAACGGTATTGCTTGTAAAATAGGAATTATTATGCTAACCTCTTCCCCATAACATAACCAATACCTAAAGGGGGAAGAAATGGGATACAAGAAGCTGGGTAAGGAAATAAGTTTTGCGGATTTGGCCATTTCCAAGTCTCTGGAGCATAATCGTAGCCTAAAAATGATGAACAAAATCAATACGGCCGTACATTGGAAAAACATAGATGCACTCTTAAGAGAGTACTATGATGTTGGGATGAGTAAGGAAGGAGCAGACGCTTACCCACCGTTGATGTTACTGAAGTGCTTGCTTCTTCAGAAATGGTTTCGTATCCCCTCAGATCCTGAGCTTGAGAATCAAATAAATGATAGAATATCATTCAAGAAGTTTTTAGGGCTTTCCCTTGACAAGCCTTCCCCTGATCATTCCACGTTTTCGAGGTTTAGAGGTAGATTATCTAAAGAGGCGATGATAAATCTGAACAATGAAGTGTTGCAAGAGTTTGCCAAGAGAGGGTTGAGCATCAATGAAGGGATAGCCGTAGATGCCCGATTGGTGAAGTCGGCAAGTAGGTCTATGAGCAATGAAGGTCTTAAGAAGCTGAAAGAGACAAGGAATACACCTGAAGGTACAGTGGACAAGAATGGTAATCCTCTCAAGTTCAGCAGGGATCTGGAATCAGATTGGACAATCAAGAATGATACACCTCACTATGGACTGAAAGAACATGCCTCAGTGGATGTACAGAGTGGTTTTGTTTTGGCTACGACGCTGACTCCTGCATCTGAACATGATTCAAAGTATCTCCCCTATCTAACGATAGCGAGTTGTCATACCAAAGATCCTATCAAAAAGGCGTATGGGGATAAGGGATATTATGGACACCCCAATCGAGCCTTTCTCCATATGAATGGAATCAAAGACGGAATAATGCGTAAAGATACAACCACTGCCAAACTTACTGAGTTAGAGATAGAAAGGAACAAGAGGATATCAAAGAAGAGATACATTGTTGAGCAGTACTTTGGACTGAGTCATTTACATGATGGCTTCCTGCTCGTAGAGCCTCCAGCTCGGAGAGAGCATACAGGGCCAGGTTCACCACGATTCTAAAAAACATCTGGGATACGATGTGCAGACAGATGGCGTTCAATATGTTTAGGGGCTCTAAGTTGTTGACTAATGCATGACAATAATGGAGTAGTATGCCCAAACACAAAAAGAGGGCATACCGAGACAAGAAAAAGCCCATCCAGGGCTGTTAACGGAGTTATAGGCAGAAGAAAATCTCAGTAAAAGATTGAGACTGAAAAATTAATCGACAATTTTTGTTGAAAATTGTCATTTTAAGTACAGTTTACCCATTGTGCGGAAAATTCAAAGGTCTCAACTCACCTTTAGGAAATTTTTACCGGACAGCAGTGAAATTAGATAATAAAAAAGTACTAATAACCGGCGCTGACGGCTTCATCGGCTCGCATCTTACCGAGATGCTGGTAGAGCATGGGGCCAAGATTAAGGCACTAAGCTATTACAATTCATTTAATTATTGGGGATGGCTTGAGGATCTGGATTGTCTTAATGAAATTGAAGTCCTCACTGGCGATGTGCGCGATGCCTCTTATTGTAAGCGCATCAGCAAAGATGTGGATATTGTATTTCACTTAGCGGCTCTTATTGCGATACCCTATTCCTACATTGCTCTGGATAGTTATGTGGATACCAACATCAAGGGGACAGTCAATATTTGCCAAGCTGCTCTTGATAACGGATGTGAACGTGTTATCCATACATCCACATCCGAAGTTTATGGCACAGCCCAATATGTCCCCATTGATGAACAGCATCCATTGCAGGCACAGTCGCCATACAGCGCTTCAAAGATCGGCGCTGATGCAATGGCCGAAAGTTTTCATAATGCCTTTGATTTGCCAATAACAATCGCGCGCCCATTCAATACCTATGGCCCTCGTCAGTCAGCCCGGGCAGCTATCCCCACCATCATTA
>JBDREA010000145.1:0-4922 GCA_043820265.1 Candidatus Altarchaeota archaeon
GGCAGAATAATTTTTCCTTCTTCCGTCTCTTCTGATAATATAAGATTTTGAGAAGGTTCATCAACCAAAGATGGCAAACTTGCCGTTGATCCTTCTGCTTGATTCCCCAAGGAAAAGATTAAAAGTATAGTGAAAGATAAGAAAAAAAGTAATACAAACCCTAAGCCAAATCTTTTTTCAGACATAGTCAATCAGGTAGCTCCAGTTGTATATGAGTAAACCATTGTTGGAAATATTTAGTTATGAATAGAATAAATAAGTGATTTAATAAAAGACTGCAAATATTTAACTTTATAATCTTATCAGATGTTCAATATGGTCTTTGCAGAGATAGCCTACACGGAAGTCTTAGGTTTGCCAGTTATTGTCTGGGGAGGAATAATCAGCCTCCTAATGCTTTCAGTAGCGTTTCTTTCTGGCTATCTAAACGCCCGGGGAAACCACATCATACCATTCAAGTATCACAAACCTCTTGCAGTTATCGCCTTGATTTGCGCGATTGGGCACGGCCTACTCGCTATCGGAGCCAATCTAGGTTATTGAATCAGTTCAATTTTTTTCCACATTCAAGACAGAATCTCGCGTCATCCAACAGTCTAGCCCCACATTCGGTGCAGAAACTTAGCTTCGGTTGAGGAGGGGATTTCTCAACGGAGGTTTGTTTGGTCTTTTGTATTTTCTTTTTCCTTCGACGTCTGAGAAAAACGAATATTATCAAGAAAAGGAAAACAAATACCCCCCCAGCAATGACGAAAGCCAATCCTCCGCCAAGCAAAAGCCATACCCACGAATCGGATTCACTCCCATTTCCTGAACCAAAGATATCCCCAGCTGAACTGATCGCTCCTTCAAGGGAGGTTCCCTTGGACTCTCCTTCACTGCCACATCTGGTGTAACCTTCAGGCCCGTATCCTTCAAGACAGACACACTCCCCTTTTTCGTTTAATTCCTTGAATGGGGGGCAATCAGGCACCTTTGACATCGCATCGATCAGAGGCAGAACCTCATGGCTTTTAAAATCCTTTGGTTCGGATGAGACCTGTGATCTTATCTCGATTTTCTTACCTGGAGGAAGATCCTTTTTCACCCCCTGATGTTCAACCTTAGGCGAACCTTCCAATGTGTAAATGTTAGCATCTCCGGTATCAAAGTGTTCGATGATGATGTTACTGTTAACCTCGACTCGAGTCACATCGGCGGGAATCGAGCTATCAGCACCGGTTACTACACTCCAAATTGCCCCAACTATAGGAATTGCTGGGAGCACATATTTATCGATTATCTTGATGATCACTTTTCCACCATACTCTTGTGCTGTGTCTCCCCAACTCTCCCAACCTGATTCGATGTGAGTCTTTTTTATTTCAATTGTATACATAAGTGTAGCAGTTCCTGTGACCGAAAGTTTCACTTTTTTTCCCTTCCAGTTGAGAATAATGTAAGGATAGCAAGTAGTTACCCCTTTGTCGTTGAACTTTTTTCTAAGAGTAATCTTGTCTCCAACTGCAAACTTATCGCCTAATCCAACTAATCCTTCTGCCCCCCTGTTTGCTCGCTGAAAGAAAATATCTGGAGGAAATCCAGGACCTTCACACCCAAATCCAACTACTTCGACCACTGCTTCATCTACGCACCCCTTGTTTTGGATTGAGTTTTTTTCGTGAAACGGATTACAGACGACTCCTTCCTTACACTTACAGTCTGGGGGGCAGGATAAGCAGTTTTCGCTCATAAACTCATCATTTGGGTCGTCGCATACACCATTTCCACAACGAGGATCCTCGAGCGGATGGCATTTTTTATCGTCGCCCATGTAGTAACCGACGTTGCATTCGCATTTCTTTGTTTTATGGTTCCATTTGCTATTAAGAGGACACTCTACCTTCTCGCACGATGCTCTCAACCTATCGCCCAGATCCTTCCAGATAACATCATAGCCATCTATACAATCGCATTTGCAGTTTGGATGCTCCCCCCCAGTGGTCACAGTGTTGGGACCCCATAGTCCCTTGCAGTATTCATCGCAGGTTTGCGCTTTTTCACAGGCTAAAGTATCTTTGTTGGGTATGAATCCAATCTTACATTTACAATCGCATCCGATGCCTACTACTTTTCCTTCGGCCTGCATGCCGTGCTCCATATCGGTCCCATGATATTCATTACAGACCTTATCGCATGTTTGCTTTGTTGGAACACAAACCAAGGTCTTATCATCAACATAACCTTCCTTGCACCCGCAATCGCATTTATCTCCGACGAGCTTCGCCGTCGCATGGGGTCCATGATACGACGCACAATAGTCTTCGCAGTATTCCTGGGTCGCCTCTTCGCCCGTACAGATTTCGTCGGCTGTGATACATTCTAGGAGACACCCGGGACAGCTTGGATCATCGGAAGGAGCATAACAAGCTTTCACATACATATCTTCATCGGGATCTTCGATTTCGTCGTTTCCAGCACAGATACACTCACGAGTATAGCTCCAGTGGGCATGGGGTCGTTGGTTGCAGTCAAGCTGAACGCAGCCGACTCCACTCATCCGCTGCCATTGGTAACCAGGTTTTTTTGCGCAGGCAGCCATCTGATCGCCAACCAAACTGGCTGATGCAAAGCTACTGATAAAAAGAAAAAGAATAAACACTCCTGATAAAAAAACTACATTATTTCTCACATCACCCACCAGAGAGATTCCCACATTACTTTGCTTTCTTCTTCTGCCTTAGGATGGCTGCTGCGATCGCTGCCGTAAGCGTTGCGCCGATTCCGATCGCGATCTTTTTCGCTTTGTCTGGGTGTTGTTCAATATAATCTCGGATCTCCTTTTCGCTTTTGGCGAGTTTTATACGAGCCCTCTTAAATTCGGCATGAGCTTTCTTTTTTGCTATTGAGACTTCTTTTTGAATTTTCTTCTTTTCGATGGAGTATCTAGTTTTTTTTGTTGCGGTATTTTTCTTTGCAGTCGTTTTTTTCGGAGCCTTATTTTTTATCGCCTTCTTTTTAGTCGACTTCTTCTTTATTGTTTTATTTGCAGCCATGGAAAATCACCAAAAAAAGAATGGTAGCATGAATTTAAAAGCCAGATAAGATAGTTCGTAAATGCTACTTTTTGCTTCCCATAAAGATGGGAAGTGCAATTCCTGTCATCAAAGCAACAAGACTATCGGTCTGAAAGTATGCGGGGGAGATTAGCTCAGTTGCGGAATAATCACCCCATGTCACTCCGAGAATTATTGAAAGAACGAATCCGACAAACAACGCCACTCCAAAGTGCGTTAATCCGAGGCGGTAACTCTTATAGTTAATTTTTATGAAAAATCCGGTGGCCGCCAAAAATATCACAAAAAATACAAATCCAATGATCGAAGAAGGAGCAGATATCGTCTTGGAGGAAAAAATCCCGAACTGCGCAATCGCCATATAGGCAAGAACCGCTCCAAGGCTTTTGTCGTCCTTGAAAGTCTGCATCGTTAGGAACTCCCTCAGAGCCAGAACCTCCTTTTTGGTCTCTTCAACCCCCTTTCTCGCTTCATCCAGCTTTTTGTCTTCCTCTTCCTTCTGCTTATCTTCTATTTCCTTTTCCTTCAACTTTTTAACATGCTTTGTCGACTGTATCAGTGAATAGAGGGCAATCGAAAAGGCCCCGACTCCAGCCAACAAACCTACTAAACCTAAAATGATAGTTTCTGCAGTCGGCCCAGCTGCCACCTTAGCCATCCAATCAAGAAAAAACAGATAAAGCGCAGAAGAAATTATCGCGAATACCATCAGCTTGCTGATGACGATTAGAAGAAGATCGGTAAGTTTGTTGATAATAAGAATCGAAACATAAACCAACACAAGAAGAAACGTAACCGCCATCAAATCTCCGCCAGTCGCAGTCTTAAGTAAGAGCGTAATCCAAGAGACCGGATCTCCGAAGGGATTCACCGTGAAAAGTGTAGTAGCTGCTTCCCCAACCATGGAGACCTATTAATAGAATTAGAATAAAAGCTTGGGCCTGCGGCGATTTGAACGCCGGACTTCACGATTTCAGAAGCTACGCGTAACCCGCGTCCTTCCCGCCCCAGTTTTTTCTTTGGGGACGCTCAAAACCGCAAAGCGGTTTTGGCGCGCAGAAATCCCTGGGGATTTCTCGCGTGAAGCACCTTTCTTTTTTTACCCTAGGGACTTTCGTCCCTGGGCCCAAGGAGGCTTCGCCTCCTTAGGGAAAAGAAAGGGGCTCTATCAGTCGTGCGCTCTAACCAAGCTGAGCTACAGGCCCAAAACTGAAAGATTATATTGAGGATTCTTTGTTTTAAAACCTTAACTAATATGTCTTTGCCACTTTGATTGTTTTAGCGTGGTCTGCCCCGCAGATTACGCATTTGTTCGGTTCGTCGTTCATCGAAAGGATTGTGCCCAGCTCATCGATGGGTTTGGCGCATTCGTCGGTCTGACACCAACCTGCTGTGACAATGCCTTTGCCTACGAGTTTTCTGAGTTGTTTTAGGTCTTTGGCTATGTAGAGATTTGAATCGAATCTTTCCTGGGCTTTGTTTCTCAGGTTTTCCTCGATTGATTTGAATAATGAGATGATTTCTTTTTCAAGACCATCTGCCCTAACTTGGATTTTTTCCCCAGTATCCCTTCTCGCAAGGGTTCTGATTCCTGCTTCGACTTCCTTTGGCCCCACCTCGATTCTTAGTGGCACACCCTTTTTCTCCCATCTGTAGTATTTTGCGCCGGGTCGGTCGTCTCCGTCATCGAAGGCTACTCGGAATCCTTTCTTTTTCAGGTTTTCGACGTCTTTTTTCAATGCTTCGATTATTTTTTCCCTTTGTGCTTCTTTGAAGACGACGGGGATGATAACTACCTGGACAGGTGAAATTTTGGGGGGAAGAACGAGGCCTTTTTCGTCGCCGTGCACAGCCATGACCGCTGCG
>JBDREA010000146.1:0-4338 GCA_043820265.1 Candidatus Altarchaeota archaeon
GTTCCATTGGAATTGGTGTACACAAACTTGCTTTGCAAGTTTTTTGTAATTATGCAATTCGCTATAGTTTTTTACGTGGATAAACCTAATTTTTTTCGATGAAGAAATTCTTTTGCGCCCTCTCAGCGGCTTGTGCTTTCATTCTGCTTAGCACCTACGCGACCTCGGTCATCCCGGAATGCGAGCCTATGGAAGAAAACCAGAGAAACCTATGCTACCTGGAAAACGCCACCAGAGCAAGCGACTGCGGCCTCATCAAAACATACGGACTAGCCCAACAATGCCTCCAAAAGATAGCACAAGAAACACTGTACACAGGACGATGCCTTGAACTTCCAGACGAATTGCAGGAAATGTGTCTCGGGCGAGTCGAATACAAAAAGAGGATAGGCTCCCTTCACGCATGCGAGACCTCAAAATACAAAAAAGAATGCTACATCTACGGCGCCCTCTACGAAGGAGAAGGCAACTCCTCAAGATGTGAAAAAATCCCGGAAATCCACCAAAACAACTGCTACAAAGCATTCATGGACTCGATGGTCGGCATAGAAGAAAACGTATGCAACGACTTCCCCAAAATCTACGAGATACAATGCATAAAAAAAGTCGAAGAAAACTGGCAGAAAATCTCCCACGGCCTACCCCTGCCAAAAGCCTTCTACAGGCTATACCAACTGTTTCTTAATACATTCTCCCTAATCTTTCAGGCAAAAAACACAGCCCCCATAATCGCCGTCCTCGTACTAATACTCGGAGCATCCATTGTACTAATAAAAAGACTCGGAAAAAAATAAGAAAAACACCCTTTTTCTTCAAAGACTTCCTATAAATAATGTGCAATGGCACAAACTGCCAAAAAAGGACCGAAACCTATCGTTAAAAAGATTGCTGGCACTGAGAGAATACATCTCGACTTAGGGCACCTCGGAGACGTACCTACTGAACTAATGCCTAAGCTGAAAGACAAAAAACCATTCCAGGCGCTCGAAATTCTTGAAAAACACAAGGTTGTAGACACCCACAATATCGTTTCAGAGCTTAGGCAAGAGTATGGGCGGCTTGAGAATGATCAGAAAGGGGAGAACTCAGTTGAGAAACATGAGCAGATGCAGGCCATCGAGAACGGGCTTTCAATTCTTGGGGTATACCATAAAGCCAAGTCATTTGGCACCAGCTTGGAACGTGCGAAATTTCGTTGGCATAATCAAAGAGGTATCCGGCTAGCACAAGAGGAAATGCGTCTATCTTTTAGCTCCTCTCATGCAGATACCGAACATACCATCGAAGCCAATATTGAGATACCAAATAATCCCCCCTCAATTATGGGGGGCTATGAGAGACTCGTTCGATTGCACGGACAAAAAGCTGTAAATAACGCACTGTTAACGCATCTAAAGATTACATTAGATGGAGGAGACCTAAAAATATCAAATATTCATCCCATCAGTGTGAGAGAAGCCAAGCGTGTGAAAAGATACCGAGAACAGAGCGGAATCCGACATGACTACGGATTATTCGGACACAAGTTGAGTTTGTATGGCTCAAGCAGTCGGAAGGAGGAGAGGGAAGCAGTCGACGGTCGATACATGGTATCCCTTGGGGGGCGAATGCATTTTCTTCTTTCACCTAAAGGCGATCTATACCTTACCGGAGCCAGAACTTCCACGAAGAGAGGCTTTTGTGGATTAAAAATTCAGGAATACGGGGGTCCATACGATGAGAGCGCAACCGAAGAGCTAAGAAGCGGCGTCTGGGAAAGCCTTTGGCAACGAATTGACGGCTTCCATAAAAAAACCATTCCAGAGCTACATCCAATCGTGGAGAAATTCAAAAGGAGAGAAGTCGACCGTTGGAGTATAGAGACCTACACTCATATATGGAAAAAAGCGGACAAAGAAGGAAAAGCAAGAATGACCGACCCCAGATACATAGATACCTTTACTGCTTCACGTCATTTGAGGATATATGGGCAAGGGCCAAAAAGATTCCTTGATTACATTGCAACAGGAACCTTACCGGCACATCTTCAATTTCTTACACAAGACGATGCATTACAGGACCTACGAGACCAACCGAAGGTCATGGGTTGCCAATTTGGATATATGTTGGGGGGGATAAAGGAAAGTGATCTTGCGCGGTTTTTACAACAAAAGTCAGTGTGGGATATTGTCCGAAAGCATGCCGAGACAATTAGTGAATTCGAATTCTCTCACATGATACACGCTTTAAAAGAGGAAGATTTCCCCGAAGAGGCCAAGCAATTTCTTCTAAGGGAAAGTACATTTGACAAACTTCTCTTATTACCCGATTTGGCTCGCCGAAATTACCTGGATGCCTTGAAAAAACCGGAAAACCTCAAGGGGGAAATGAGGAGCATCTTATTGTCCGAGGACACACTTAAAGATGCAAGTAGCCTCGGAGTCATTCCCCTCCAAGAAAATGGCTATAATCCCACAGCATTGGAGCGATTACTCACCGATAAGTCATCAGACAACCGAGTACATCCGATTGGAATCGGCACATATCGACTAACTACAGATAACAGATTTACCTCCTGGATGGAATCATTCTACGAAGAACAAGATAACGGTCAAGGCAACATACAAAAAAATTATTTTCAGGGAAAGAATGTAAGCGACTTATTCTTCAATGAAGATGGCCCAAGCCTTACGGCAAAAAGAGCTTTTATAGATAACCTCGGTCTCTTTGAGGGATGGACTGTCGAAGACTTTACAGTCCTAGAACGTCATATGGGAGGAACGAACTGGGCGTCAAATGCTGTAAAAAATATACTCACAATGTTTGACAATAAAGAAAAACGAAGTCTCCTAGGCAATCCAAAAATAAGAACTCTTTTCAGTGAAATGGGGAAAAAATTGCAACAAAAATTTCTTGTCGACTTACATAATATTAAACCGGAAGACATAGAAACCTATGCTATGCGGGTGATTTCAGCCCAAGAAACAATATCAAATCCCGAACTCCAAGTTCTTGCCGGCGACAATACACCCGCGGCAAAACGTTTTAAGCATTCTTACTTCTTCGCCAACCTCAACACAAGCTCACCTGAAACGGACTGGGTACAAATAATCTCCCCGGAAACGACAAGATTATTGAGAGATCTTAGAACTGAGAAGGCAACCACCTACATCGATTCAGTTATGACAACAAGGAATAGCGACTTTGAATGTAAAAAAGTTCTACAAAACCGCGCCTTTATCGCCACAGCAGGGCGTACGCTTTCGACGGAAAAATTCCATCAGATATTCTCAAACCCAAAATACGTCGCCATTCTAGCCAAGGAACGAATTGTCCGGGATGGCAAAAAAACTCTCCCAAAAATCATTGACGAAGTAAGACAACAAGAAGCTTTTTTTGAAAACATCAATCGAATGACTCCAGAAATGGTCGACGAATTCATGGAATGCGAAGCGACCGCCTCTCAAAAAGTGATTGATCTAGCCATCGAATTAGGTGGGAAAAAGGGAGTATCCTACCTCCACGAAATGTCTTACAGAATCGATGAAAGATTTCTCGGTATACCTGTGCTTGCATCAAAAAAAGTCATAAACCACCTCAAATCGCTTACCGATGAGGAAGGATCCCAATACATCCCGATAATTTCTTCGGGGAACTATAAAGTTACACAGGGGGAAAAAGTAATTACAGACTGGCACAATGCAGCCCGACTTCCCTCAGACTTTAGATCAGACTACTTGAAAGATGTCGCAAGGAGACAGGATACTGTCCTAAGAGATGAAATCATCATACAACAACTCATCAACCTCCCTAAAGAAGAGGCAAAGGAATGGATGACGTATCTACTCGGGGGCACATACAGACAAACGGAAGCGCAAAAGGCTATTGCTGACCGGCAAACAGCCAATGACCTAGGTGAACAAACCGGGGCAATATATCTTAGGGCGGTCTCTCAAAACCCGGACACACCACTCAGAGACCCCCAAGTAGTTGAAGAGTTGAAGAATACAAACCTGGGCAGAAAAGAAACCGAAAAACTCATTGGCTTGCTTGCCAATAAATTCTTTGGTAATGCAAACGTGACACTTAAAGACTGTGTAGCTGAGCTAACCCATGGACCTCTGCGAACTGCATTTCAGGTAAGCAAGATGTTTGAGCAAGATACAGAATCACAGCCTCAAATACAACACCTCGAAGAATTCGTACGCCGCATGGCTTATGATTACCAGAAGTATGGGGTGCCTCTCGAAGATATTGTTGACTATGTCAACTTCGCAAATGATGGGGGAAGAGCGCTTGACAGATTAACCCAGTTTGTCGATTTAAAACCAGACGAGATTGGAGGATTAAAGGCAGCTC
>JBDREA010000147.1:0-23352 GCA_043820265.1 Candidatus Altarchaeota archaeon
ACGCAGTTTGGCGACCCAGAAGGAGATCCTCTAACAATCAAGGGAGTCCACAAATCAGGATATCCGTCTGCTGACTTGCACAGAGTTTTTCAAGGGGAAGAAGAAAAGTTCCGAGTTGAAGTCCACTATATGGCGGGAGAAAACACGTTGGTGGTGGTCCGCGATCCAGACCAAAAAATCCTCAAAGTAATAGAAACAGACGTTAGAGCGGACATAAGTCAACGTCGACGTCGTCCAGGTTCAGCTCCACTTAAGTCACACGAAATAAACAGAATAGAAACGTGGGATGGAAAACCGCGTCTTAGTCTCTCACAAACAACAAGTGATGAAGGATCAACAACTACTTCTACTAAATACGTCTCCCTTGAAGAATTCCTCCAAAAACAAGAACAAAGATTCGAATATGTCGTAGACGAACAGAAGGATTTGAAGGTTGTTGGACTCCACAACGAAAAAGCGGGCACAGAAGAGCATCGTTTAATGAAAGGAGATACAGAGCTTCTGAGGCTTGAAGCTAAACTGGTTGGGGAAAAAGATCTGGAATGCAAATTAGTTGATCCAAAAGGAGAATTGCTTGAGGGTCCCTGGAAAACCGGCGTAATGCCAGGCGACGAAATTGGTATAATAGTAGATGGCCAAAGGAGGTTTATGTTCATAGACAACGGTGGAAAAATCATTGATGCATCTCTTCATATCACCAATGAGGATGGAAGTGAAGCAAGCAGATTTGAACGAAACATCTCCGAGCACGTAGATTCTCAAACCAAAAAAATCCAGGCTGCTGGCTCCACTCAACAAACATCAGGAAAGGGATTACCCGAAAGAGCACAACGGCCTGAGGGTGAGGGGCCCTGGAAGTTTGAATACAAAGTAGGTGATCTTACTGTTAAGGTAGTGCACGATCCAGATGAAGAAAGAGAAGATCATACGTTGTGTCTGGGAGAGCAGGAACTCTTAGTTTTACGAGCTTCTTGTCTGAAGAAAAAAATATGGCAAAAAACCACTGATGTGGAAGTTTTTGATCCCTCCGACAAAGAAATGAAAAGTCGATTGACGCTTGGAGCTAGTTGGAAAGATCTAGACCGCGACGGAGGCCAGTGGATGAGATTAGTAGAAAAAGACGGTCGATACAATGCAGCTGTCTTCACCAAAACTGCTGAGGGTGAAGTAGTCCTAGACCCTGTTATCTATGAAGTGAAAGATCTCCTTGACCTTACCCCCTATATAGAAAAAGCCAAAGCGAAATCCAGCAGACTTGAGGGGGTTCCCCCACCGATAGACCTTGAGACCGGAAAAAAATCTTCTTATCAGGTTAAAGCGGGAGAGGCGGGAGCTGAAGTGACATTCGACGTCCAGGTCGCTCAACAACAAGACGAAAATGGGGGTTTAAGGGAGGCCCATTGCATTTCCCGGATGGGAGAGGAACTGCTGCGCGTGGAAGTCCGCGATCAAGACGAAGCAGCCCGAAAAGCTAATATAATAATTCGAGGTCCTGGGGGTGAAAAAGCTCTGAAAATCATGGATGTAGGCTATGATTACAAGCGAGAAGGACATGGATTTGAAGCCGGAAAGCCCATGTTGAATATAAAATATGGCCGGGGTAAGTTGTCATTCGACCTGCTACTGCCAAAAGGGGGAATAGAAATGGAGAGCTGGGAGGATCTCAGAGAATACTTCCCCAAAGATTGGAATAAACCTAAAAGACTCGATCCTGCAACTTTACCTCCCAGACCCGATGAAAGCCATCGGACTCGGCCACAAACCCCTCCTCAGAGCCAAAGGCCAAGACGTCTTGGTGGAGGCCCCCCCAACATAGACTGATCCTTGCCTTTTATTTTTATCCTCTAATTCTTCTTCATTAATTTTATGTTTTGAGGTGAGCGAATATGTTGGAGTGGATAATAATCATCGTTTTGGTGGTTGGGGTCTTGGTTGTCATCGGAATCTACAACGGTTTGGTGAGGCTGAGGCAGGAAGTGAAGAATAGTTGGGCGCAGATCGATGTTCAGCTGAAAAGGCGAAACGACTTGATCCCGAATCTCGTTGAGACAGTTAAGGGCTACGCAGCACACGAAAAAACGACTTTCGAAAACGTGACGAAGGCTAGGGCTGCGGTGATGAGCGCGAAGGGCCCCGCAGAAACCGCGAAGGCGAGCAACTTCTTATCTGATACATTGAAGAGCCTATTTGCAGTATCTGAGAACTATCCGGAACTTAAGGCAAACGAAAACTTCATGCAGTTGCAGGAGGAGTTGACTGGAACAGAAAACAAGATAGCCTACGCAAGGCAGCACTACAACGACGTCGTAATGGAGTTCAACACACGGATCCAGGTGTTCCCGAACGTGATGATCGCAGGACCCATGGGCTTCAAACAGGAAGAGTTCTTCGAGACACCCGAAGCAGAGAAGGCGGTGCCCAAAGTCAAATTCTAACTGGGCTAGATGTCAATAAATGGAATTTAGTAGGGGGAAACGACTATGAGGACCATGTTCGAGCAGGTGAGGGCCAACAAAAGAGACAGCTGGATCCTGATGTTCGGATTCATCGTCGTCATCGGAGTACTTGGCTCGATTCTCGGGCTTGCCTGGGGAAATGTTAATGTCGGATTAGTCATAGCCGTCACCATCTCCATCGTCTACGGCCTCATCGCCTACTACTCGGGCGGCGCACTCATCCTGAAGCTCTCGGGCGCCCGGGAGGTCACAAAAAAGGAATACCCCTACCTGTTTCACACGATCGAAGGCCTCGCTATCGCAGCAGGTGTCCCGACACCGAAGGCCTACGTCATAGAAGACAGCGCACTCAATGCATTCGCAACCGGCCGCGACCCGAAGCACGCAGCCATAACAGTCACAACAGGGCTTTTGAAGGTCATGGACCGCCAGGAACTCGAAGGAGTCATCGCCCACGAAATGAGCCACATCTCAAACTTCGACATCCGCTTCATGATGCTAACGACCGTTATGGTGGGCATCGTGACGCTATTATCCGACTTCCTTCTAAGGACCTTCCTCTGGGGCGGCCACGGGGGAAGAAGAAAGCAAAGCCAGGGAGGCGGTGGAATCCAGATAGCCTTCATCGTCATCGGAATCCTTTTTGCGATACTTGCCCCCCTCATCGGCCAGATGATAAAGTTCGCCATCAGCCGCCAACGCGAGTACCTCGCAGACGCCAACGCCGCGGTGCTGACGCGCTATCCCCCGGGCCTTGCAGGAGCCCTCGATAAAATCCGCCAAGACCCAGACCCCCTCGTCGACACAGCCAATAAGGCGACAGCCCACCTCTACATCAGCACACCCTTCCGCGACACAAAAAGTTACGTAGCCGGCCTCTTCTCAACACACCCACCCATAGACGAAAGGATAAAAAGACTGCAGAAGATGTGAATTATGGGGGGAATCCATGAATTCTATCCTTGTTTTTCGAGTTCCATAAGGTATGCCTGAATCTCCTTTATCCTTTTCGGGTCAATTGAGACGTGGACGCCGTAGTGTTTCTTTTTCGTTTTTAGAAATCCTTTGTTTGCGATTTTGTTGAGGGCTTTGAGTATTGTTTTCTTGTCTTCGGGAGGTTTTCCTTTTGGGATGTTTTCGCCTAGGATTTGGTGGGCGCCGAAGTATCGTCCTGCCAAGAGCGCGTCGATGACATAAATATGTGCCCGGATAAGTGAAATTTTCTTCATAGTACGTTAAACTGATTTAAATATTGGTCTTTCAATAATAACATATTAACAATGGCCTTAAAACACCTGTTCGGCGAAAAGCCCAATCCTATCGTCCTCGACTACTTTCTTCTGAACCAATACTGGGACTACAGCCTCACCGACGTATCGCGGGAAACAGGAATCAGCTACCGCACACTCCAAAAAACAATCCCAGAGCTCGTCTCAAAAAACCTTCTAGTCCACACCCGCACCGAAGGCAAAGCGAAACTCTACCAGATAAACCAAAAAAACCCCCTAGTCAAAGAACTAAAGGAACTAAGCCGCCAAAGCGACATACAATACGCCCAAAAACTCACAGAGCCGACACCACATATTTAAAGCAAATCAGGAATCAGGGAAAGATCCCACCTCTACATCAGCACACCCTTCCGTGACACAAAAAGTTACGTAGCCGGACTCTTCTCAACGCATCCGCCCATAGACGACCGAATAAAAAGACTCCAGAAGATGTAAGGGATTATTTTTCCCCCTTGGCGCCTATGTCGTCCGTATTCATGGTTTCTAATCCGAACCTGTTTTTGACATCGTCTGTCAATCTTTTGAATGTAGCCTCTTCTGCAGTTCTTTTTTCTCCCGGGACAAGCGAAGATTCCAGTCGAGCACCTGGGATGAGGGCTCGTGCGAGATGGAAGAAAAATCCATTTATTTCCTTGCTAGTGTCAGCTAAATCAGTTAATTCCTGAAACCAAGCATTTCCTCCTTCCTCTGAAGGTTCGGTTACGAATACCTGTGGGGTATCTTGTTCAGGAACCCAATGAGTTCCCCAAAGTTGCATAAAGGTTGATACACCATACCTATGCTTGGGATTTTTAAGGTCTAATGCAAGACGCCTTGATTCGGCCGGTGGGTTCTTCCCCCCCCGACTTGTTCTAGACCATTCAAGTGAAACTTCAGCAGAGAATCCACCCATTTGAAATTTTGATTTAAAGCAGCAACTTTCAATCTCCAAATCCGATGATATGCCTTGTGGACAGGTGCTCTTTAAAATCCCTCCCCGTTCTGGATTTTCAAGCCGGAATACAAATTCGTTTGGTAAGGTAAAGTTTTTAGACCCACCTTTAAGCACTGGGAGTAGTGAGGAAACGACCTCTGTAAGATTTGATAATGGGGGGGGAAAAATCCTGTTATCCTCTTCCCTTCTCTGCTTCTGTCCCATGATATATTACCAGAATTTCAGGAAATAAAACGACTGAATATGATTTAGTGTTTCCATTTAACATTTGTTACTCTACTTCCAGTCTTTGGATTTTTCGTAGATGGGCTGTAGCAGCATCAGCATCGGAAATATCTCTAGCCTTCCCACCCACATCAATAGTGCGACGACGATTTTTCCGATTGCTGGCATGTGGTACCATGGGTCGCCTGTGATGTAGACGATGCCGACGTTACCCATCGCCGACAAAGTCAAGGCCATGCTATGGTATCCGGTGTATCCTAGAAGCATGAAGAATAACGCGCCAATGACCGCTATTACTAGATAGATCATCCCGAAGCCCAGCACATAAAGGATGTCTTCTGCGTCGATGGGTTTTTGGTCGACTTTCATCACTACGACAGCGGATCTGGGTAGAAGCATTCTCTTTGTGACATAAAAGACCGCCCTGATGATGATGGCTAATCTAAGTAATTTTATCCCTCCTGCAGTTGAGCCGTACATTCCCCCAGTATACATCAAACCCATAATGATTGTTTGGGTGACCTCCGGCCAATCCCCTGCATTTGCAGTGGAAAAGCCGGTGCAGGTTATGGCAGAAACCGTCTGAAAAACCGAAAGCCTAAACGACTCCCAACCATTCAACAAATCTACGTGTTGAAATCCCGCACCTTGATTGTAAAGCGAAGGCGTGATGATCGCTACAGAAAAAAGGATTAGAATAAACATATACCTTGTCTCAATATTTCCAAAGAATCCTTTGATGTCACCGTTTAGAAGCCGATAGTGCAATAGGAAGCTGACTGCGCCAACGATCATGAAGAAGATCAGTATGCCCTCTATCAACGGGCTATTGAAATATGCAATCGACTGGCTGTGAGTGGAAAAGCCGCCTGTTGAAAGCGCCGAAAACGAATGGTTGACAGCGTCGAAGGGGGTCATGCCGGCTAAATACAAAAGGACTGCGCAGGTGAAAGTGAATATCCCATAAATCTTCCAGGTTTCCTTTAACGTCCCTTTAATAGCGGGCCTTATCTTTTGGCTTCCGACTTCGGAGCCATAGTATGCTTTGGCGGCTGTCTTAGATTGCATCAAAACCATCAATGCCAGGGCTATGATTCCGACTCCGCCAACTAAGTGGGTTAAGCTTCGATAAAAGAGTATGTCGTAGTCTCCTGAATCCATCAGGTACTCGGGGTATTCGATTTGGGTCATACCTGTTGTCGCCCATCCCGACATGCTTTCAAAGAACGCGTCCACCGGCCCGAGTGTCCCGCGAATCATGAATGGAAGCGCCCCGACAAGGGCGACGATGAGCCAAATAAACACCATGGAGAGGAGCGCGTGTTTGGCTTCAGTATGCCTTTGGGATTTGAAGTTCTTTCTGATTGCCGCAGCTGTCAGATGAAATATGAAGCCCGGGATTATGAAGGCGACAATCTTTACAATTATCTCCAGTATGCCCGCATCTCCCCCATAAAGTATGCTTACGACTATGGGTATGAGCATAATGTATGCTAGGAGCTGAAAGACCCCGGCCATGTCTCTTATGACCACCTCGACGTCCTCTCGTCTTATCAGGTTCACATTAAAAACCTTTTTTTAGTTGGGCTGTAATATAGTTGAGGGCACAACTCTCTATACAATCTTTTGTGTCCTCAAATATATTAAGTGGCCGTAGGCCACTTATACACAACACTAAATTCACGTAGTGAATTTGTGCGCAGAAACGACGATGTCGTTTCTCGCGAAACAGCATAGCTGTTTTTAGTGTATTTGAGAGCATAACTAACCTTGGAATTGTCCAGAAAGTTATGCTTTCAACTATAACATATCTTCATTTCCATTAAAAGAGGGAAAATATGCCGACAGTTGAATACAGCTTCACAGAACTCTGCAATCTTTTGGGGAAAAAATATTCTCCCGAAGAACTGAGCAAGTCAATACCAATGATTGGCGTGGGATTAGAGGAAATCAATGAAGAAAAGCTTGTAGTAGAAGTTTTTCCGAACCGACCGGATTACCTTTCCCTTGAAGGATTTGCTCGGGCATTAAAGGGGTTTTTGTCGATCGAAACCGGCCTACCAGCTTACTCTGTAAAGCCTTCAGGAATCAAGTTTTATGTGGAAAAAAGCGTTAAAGAGGTTCGCCCCGCGCTCGCAGTCGGCGTGGCTAAAGGCGTCGACCTATCTGATGAACAAACCCTGATATCTCTTATGAACATCCAGGAAAAGCTCCATTTGACTCACGGAAGAAACCGGGCGAAAGTCGCAATCGGTGTTCACGACCTGGACAAAGTCGTAGCCCCCTTCACCTACAAGGCAGTTGAACCAGACAGCGTTAAGTTCGTGCCACTTGACATGACTGAGAAATTGAGCTTGAAGCAGATCCTAAGCAGGCATCCGAAGGGCCGAGATTATGCCTGGATCCTGGAGGGTAAGACGAAGTATCCCCTATTCGTTGACGCAAACGGAGACGTTTTAAGCTTTCCCCCGATCATCAACGGAGAACTGACAAGGCTCAGAGAAGAAACCAGAAATCTCTTCTTGGATCTTACCGGTACAAGCCAGCTTGCAGTAGAGCAGGCATTAAACATAATATGCTGCGGGCTAGCCGACAGGGGCGCGGAGATCCAGTCAGTCGAAGTTATCTATCGGGATTAATTCTTTACCCAATTATTTTGAGTATTTTTCTGCCATTTTCCCGATTACGGGAAGCATGTATTTCTCAAGCTTGTAGGCCTTAAACATCAAGAAAACGATCAAAGCCAAAACCACGACAAAGTATAGTGGAAATAGCAGTAGTCCTATTCCCCTAGTGAAAACCGAAACTATGCCTATCAAAATGCTTATGGGAAAGGATATGAGGATCAATAGTACTCCGAGAATCGTCGACTGTACGGCGTGAAATCTCACGATCTTGTCCTCTTTTTCTATCAAATAGAACGCCACACTTGAAAGAGGCATCAATAGATAGGATGCTGCAGCCATTATCTTGTTATTCTGGTTCATTTTTTCATCTGCCATTTTATCACCTGATTTATTGTTTACGGAAGAATTTTAACATTAATGTAACTAACAATAAGAATAATACCTAAATATAGTCGAGAAAATAAAAAATGCCCGAGGAGAAGTTTGACTTGAAATATCTGGCAAAATACCCCTTTGTCAGCCAGGCTAGGGATTATGTTTCTTCTCTTTCATTGAATCTAGCTGAACTCCTCGAACACCCTGTTTATGGGGGGTGTTTCGATCAAGGCAAAAAAAGATTGAATACGGCGCTAAACTTTAAGCTTCCAGCTGAAATACCAGACAATTCTTTAGCTCAAGAAATAGACATTCTTGGATTTGCGGTGGCAAGGCTTATTGCCAACCTGACAAATAAAAAAGACATCATCGGGGCATTCGCTCAAGCTGAGGCGGGAAGGGCATATGGGTTCATCGAAGCGGAAAACGAGGATTCAACAAAACAACTTAAGGACGATTTGAAATTAGAGATAAAAGACAACCTGATGGACTACATCCATTACATCAAATTAATCCCTCGCCTTGTCAGAGAAGACTCTAAATGGAAGCTTGTAAACAAGAGCGTCTCTTCCGGTAAGGTAAAAATAGAGGCAAGTGAGGAACGAATTCTATTAAGGGAGTTGATTTACAAAAAACTCTTAGATCCTGTTCCGACGAAAGGCCTTCCCCCAAAGATGGTGAAGGAGGCAAAAAAGATAAGCGGATTAGCGATTCGAAGAACGCGCATAGAGACTTCGGGAATCCTCGACAAAGAAGCCCTTCCGCCATGCATCATCCACATACTTGGTTTGCTTGAGTCAGGGAGCGTAAGCCATAACACAATGTTCATCCTGGGGACTTTCCTTCTAAACCTCGGTTTAACAGAGGAACAGATTCTTTCGGTTTTCGCGGGGATGCCCACATTTGATCCTGAAAAAACCAGATATCAGCTCGCATTCCTTTCAGGCGAACGCGGAGGCACAGAATACACCTGCCCGGGTTGCGCATCCATAAAAAGCTACGGATTATGCGTCACAGACTGTGTTGGGATAAAGCATCCACTTCAGCTTTACAGGAGAAATCTTTCCGAAAAAAAATTCAGGAAAAAGGATGATACTCCTCAGAAATAACAATGATGCTCAGATTTTTCTCTTCTTTCCCAACTTTTTCGTTATCTCATCAACTATCTGATAATACACGGGGATAACGTAAAGAGGGAGTACTATTCCAGTAAGCAATCCGGTAGCTAACCTTTTCGAATTTGTGCTTTCATATGATGTAACAAGCTGTATGGTTCCGTCAAGAGCCAAAGGCACAATTGCAGCAAAAAGAATCCATTTTGGAGGGGTGGGGATAGGCCCGAGCCTTCGATGAAGCGGGTACAGAAGCGATGAAATTAGAAATCCAACATATAATCCCGTGTCTCTGGCGCACACTCCAAGCTGATGCCCCATCAAAAAAATGCTTCTATCAGGCAGCTGATGGCAAATGTCCTTGAATATGAAATAGTTCAAGTCAGCTAAAGTCTCATGGCCCCAGGAAGCCATTATTGGCGGCGTAAAGATTAGAACGTTCCAAAGGATGATAGGAAAAAGAAAAAAAAGAAAGAGGCCCAGTTCGCGCCTCATCTTTTTTAATCCCTTCCGCGGATGACGTCGTCTGGTGTGGGATTATCAGAGCTTGAATCTGGGGTCACATTTTTTGCATTCGTTGGCACTCCACCAGACCTCTTGCCCTCAGTCACCTTGACATAGATGACTCCGCCGATTGCGCCGAACACAGGATTTATTATCAATCCCAAGATTAATCCGAACACTGCACCGATCATTGTCCCCACAGCGCTCATTCCCATATTGCCCATCGGTCCAGCGAAACCATTATCCATCATAGCGAATGGCATGAATGCTGCACCAAAAATCGCTGTGATAGCTAGGCTTATGATCGTGCCGAATACTGTTGCGACTACAGCATAGCTGACACCGCTCAAAGCTCCAACGACTGCCCCATCCACTAACTCCAGTCTTGGATTCTTCTTCTTCAGAAGATACGCGGCTCCCGCACCGCCCACGATAACAAGAAGGCAGCAGAGGAAATTTAAAAAGTTAATCACCGGAATTGACCCAATAAACCCCATCACCCCGCCTGCGATGAGGGCGGGTTTGATCATATTTTTAATATTTATCATTGTAACAGCACCTCGTGAGTTTTTAAGGATTTATCCTGCGCAAATAAAAACGCGAGTAATTCCTATTTTAACCTGTTCAAAGGGAATAAATTACGAAGATGCACTCCCACATAAACAAACTTGAAGCATCCCGTGCCTTTGTTCCTTCGCGTTCTCTATCCGAGGTGCGGCAGTTTTTCGAAAAGGAAAGGGGGAAGAAGCGACTGGGTTTCGGTTCAACCGAAAAAATCGAATCCATCCAAGCGCGATACCGCCCCCTGGCGTGCTTTGAAGTGTTTCGGCAAACCGAGGTGAGACGCGGATTTCCGATAAAAAAATCCCATACCGTGGCAAAGCACTTGACATTGTACGCAGACCTTGTGTTCGGGCACATCTATCGAATGGGAAAACACGGGATAGAATCCTCTAACGCCCTTGCGAACGTGGGCAAACTGACGACAGAAGAAAAGGAAGTGTTGGATAGGTTACTTTACTTTGGACCTATTCGAGCCCAAACAACACATCCGTTTGTCGCCCGAACCCTCCTAGATTTTGGATTGATAAACATAAAAAAGGGAAATCAAATCCACCCACTCAAAATACTTGGCTCGGGCTTAAATTTTCTTGTGAGTTTCATCAAAGAAGATAACGGGGAAGAAAGTTTATCTGAAGACGAAGATCTCTTTCTTCACCCCAGCGACGCTTTCCCAAGATTCAGAGACGACCACTTCGAGCTGGGAAGACTCCTAAAAACTGTATCCCAACCAGATCCCCCCATGCCCTTAGATCAAGTGGAAGTAGGCCCCGATAGAATAATCAAAGCAATAAACTCTCTAGCAGGTTTTAAGGCAAAACTCAAAGAAATAGTCTACTTACCCTACTACGAGTGCCGGTACCTAAATGAAAGATCAGAGATTCGTATTAAAATCCACACACCCCTAAGAATTACGGAAAGCAAATGAAGATAAGTAAAATCCCGACGGCAGCCTTTGCGATAGCAGCCGACGTAGAAGAAAACATAAAAAAAAGGTTTTCAAAGGACAAAGGAGCTCAACTGAGGTATTCCTATCTGCCGGTCGGACGCTTTCACGTCACAAGGACCGAACAAAAAGAAACCGGACTATTCTTCAAAAAAACCGCCTTCGACAAAATCGAAAACTACTTCTACTTCGACATGGCCTTCGGAGACCTCTTCTATCTGCATAGGGAGCACGCCCACAAAAAGAACCCCCGCCTGGACAAATCCGACTTCATAAGAAGGGTGTGGGACTACCCGGACGAATACCTACTCACCCTCGGCCAGCTCCACGAATACGGAAGCCTGCCACACGAGGAACTAAATCGCACTATCATCATGGAGCTTGTGAAAGCCGGATTCGCAGAAGTATACGAGCCAGACGTGAACCAACTCTTCAACTTTCTAAGAAACGCCTTGGATCCAGACGACCTTGTCAGCAGAAAATACCTAGTCAGACCCAGGTTCAATCTCCCCACATTCGGAAACAGCAGATACGAGCTCGATTCCTTCCTAAAGATAGGCGAATCAATGGACGACCGATACGAAAAGGACCCCATCCACTTCAGCCACGAAAGAATGTACGATATCTTTCGATTGGTCTACAACGGCGGAGCCGTAGTCTCCCAGATGACCTATTTGCCCTACGTTTCGGTCACACACAAAAAAGATAAAAAACAGGTTTCCGAGATTTTTTATCCGTTAGCGGGTCTGCAAAACAAGAACTTGAAACAATACTTCAAAAACGAGGTGAAATGCAAGCCAATAAGCTTTATGACGACCATGGGGGTCTCAGGGTCAGTCCCACTCGAGGGTTCCACAATCGACTTCGGAGACGTAGCAGACATGGAAGAAGTCAAACAGGAGATAAGAGAAAAAATAATCTATCCACTAGCGCATCCCGAAGTCAGCAAGGAATACGGGAAAAAGGCAGGGGGTTCCATACTCTTCTATGGTCCCCCCGGGTGCGGAAAAACCTACATCGCAAGGGCTACGGTAGGTGAATGCGGGATAAACTTCTTTAATGTGAACACCTCAGACATCATGAGCGGCACAGCCGACGAAGGGGCGAAAAACATCCATGAAGTATTCGTCGAGGCAAGCAGAAACGCACCTTCCATATTGTTCTTCGACGAATTAGACGCGCTAGGCGGAAGAAGGAGCGCAGAAAAAGCGGGAGAAGAGCGTATTGTGACCAACCAGTTCCTCATGGAGATGGATGGAGTTGAATCCCTATCAGAAAACATGCTGATCGTAGGCTCAACGAATGTGCCCTGGGAGCTTGACCCCGCCCTCAGAAGAGCGGGCAGATTCAACGACCAGATATATATCCCGCCCCCAAACACCATAGCACGAGTCGAACTATTCAAGATACACACCCGAAAAAAGCCGGTGTCAAAGGACTTGGATTTTGAAAAGCTTTCCGAATTGACGAATGGATTCTCATCCGCTGACGTCAAGGCGGTGATAGATGATGCAATCGAGGTGGCATGGGAGGAAGCCTTAAGGACTGGGAATATGCGTCCAGTAACAATGGAGGACTTCATGAAGGTTCTCAAAGTACGAAAGACAACATTGACTCCCTGGTATAAGCTGGCCGAAAAAGAGATAAGAAAAAGCGGGGAATCAGGGCTCTACGAGGACCTTGCAAAACACATCCTAAGACACGCTGGCGGAGTAGACCAAGCACGGATTCCCGGCATCACCTTCAAAGACGTCGGAGGCTTAGGTGAAGTAAAGGAAAAGATCAAGAGATCCATAGTGTATCCTCTGACCAATCCAGAGCTCGCAAAAAAATTCGGCCAGGTCGCGGGAGGAGGATTCCTATTGTACGGTCCTCCCGGATGCGGAAAAACCTATATCGCAAAGGCGACTGCAGGGGAATGCAAAGCCAACTTCTTCAACATCAAGATTACAGACATCATAAGCGGGGAAGAAGGGCAAGCAGAGAAGAACCTCGCCAACGTCTTCGACCGGGCGCAAAGAAACGCCCCTGCGATACTCTTCTTTGACGAATTAGACGCCCTCGCGCCAAGAAGGGAGTCCGCGGGGGGAGGGGTTGAAAGAAGGATAGTCAACCAATTTCTTTCCGAACTAGACGGATTTGAAAAAAAGGAGGGAGTGATGGTCATTGCCTCAACCAACGCACCATGGGACATCGACCCGGCACTCAGACGTTCGGGAAGATTCACCCATCAAGCCTACATACCGATACCAGATTACCGCACACGAGTTGAGGTTTTAAACATCCACTTGAAGGATGCACCCATCGCAGAAGACATCGACATAGACAAGCTGTCAGATCTCACCCAAGGCTACTCCTCTGCCGACCTAAAGGCGGTCGTAGACCACTCACTTGAGATTCCCTGGGAGCAGGCCCTCCACGGCGAAGGCGAAAGGCTCGCCAACATGAACGACTTTGAAAGGGTCATCACGACAAAGCAGTCTTCTCTTCCAGCCTGGTATCAACTGGCGAAAAAACAATTGACCGAAAGCGGAGAGAAAGAGATATACACTGAATTGTGGGGAGACCTTGAAAAATTCCACAAGAAATCCTCATCTGCGGCCCTCTCAAAGGAAAGCGGCCAAATCCTGACTCAGCTCCAAGACGAGAAACAGAAATTAGAGGACTTGATCAGACGGGCAAAATCCAAATACTACGGAAGAGAGCTTGACCAGATAAGCTATAGGGAACTGATAAAAGAGTACCAAAAAAGGATAATGGAAATAGAATACGATATAAGAAAAATTTCAAAAAAAGGAACCTCTAAGAAAGATAAAAAAGACAATGGGTTTTGACATAACCTTCAGGCCGGGGCAAGTTCTCTAAGCCCCCGTTTCTTAGCCTCTCCACTCGGAGCAAGCCATTCCCCGAGCTTCATCTGCTCTTCTGAGCTCTTCAATTTAGCCGGTATTTTTCTTTCGATCAAACCGTCCTCGTAACGCATACGACACCACCCCTTTATTGAGTCCAGAAAGTCCCCCTACAAACCACCTATAGCCGATAGCGGAAATGGAATAAAAATTTTCGCTATCGGATATATCGAATAATTTTGAAAATGCAAATTTAACCCAAAATTATTCGCTATAACTCAATAGTATTATAATGGAATATACAAATAAAAACGGCAGTTTCCGCTAAGATAGGGGGAAAACGCTAGGGGTGGCCTGATATTTGTGTCAGACTTTCGATTTCCTTGTATCCCATCATCAAATTCATGTTTTGCACCGCCTGACCCGCAGCGCCCTTGACGAGGTTGTCGATGACTGAAATTATTTTCAAGGTCTTGGTCCGGCGCTCGTCGTAGACCGCAATATCACAGAAGTTCGTGTTAACGACGTTTTTTATGTTTGCATCATCAACGATGCGGATAAACTTCTCTTTATCATATGCTTTCTCATATGCTCCTTTTAGCCCGACTACGTTTTCAACTTCAGATACAGTGATGCAGCTTAGGATGCCTCGAGAAAACGGAGCCAGCATGGGCGTGAATGATATCCGCACATTCTCCCCGAGCTCCTTTGAAGTGTAGACCTCCATCTCAGGAACATGACGGTGTCCTATGACCTTGTAGGGCTTGATTGTCCCATCCACTTCTGATGCGTGAAGGAATTGTGAGGGATTGGCTCCCGCACCCGATGTCCCCGAGAGACTTGTCACCACGATCCTTTTCAAATCAAGTTTTTTGGGGTAGTTAGAAAGGGGCGCAAGCCCGAGGATGACCGAGGTAGGATAACAGCCAGGGTTGGCGACAAGCGAAGCCCCCTTAATCTGGGTTCGGTAGAGTTCCGGAAGCCCGTATACTGCCTCCTGTAAGAGTTCGCTGTTCTCGTGCTTGACATATGCCTCTTCATAAGCATCAAGTGGGAGCCGGTAGTCCGCGCTTAAATCCACTACCTTAGAGCCTGAGTTTAGCAGGCTTGGAGCATACTTCATTGATTCCCCATGAGGTAATGCCAGAAAGACCACATCCGCATCGATTTTTTCCGGACTGAATTCTTGGAATTCACCCTCAAACATCCCAGAAAGATTCTTGTGCAGACTTGCGACCTTTTGCCCCACATACTGCCTGCTACTAGTAACCAACTCATCCACCTTGGGGTGGTTGACAAGAATACGTAGAAGCTCTGCTCCGCTATAGCCTGAGCCCCCGACAACATAAGCCTTCATAGATGATATCAATTAGAAAGAGTCCACTAAAAAATGAGGTGCTTCACCGTGGATGGATTACTCTTCCATTCTCGATTATCGTATTGGGCGCTTTAATCCGTGCCCCGCATTGTGGACAGACCTCCGAGCCGGGGAGCAATCCTGATTTGCAGTTTCGGCACTGAAACCCCTTAAATATATTGACATGGGACGGCGCATCCTCAGTTTGAAGCGGAAACCTCAGCTTTGGAGCCTTTATTGATTCAGTTCGTTTCTCAAAACGCTGGGCGAGAATCATGCAGTCGAGTATGTATACTACTCTTAGAATCAACTGCATAGTTTGAATCTGAGATGGAATCTCTCCTGTCTCGCTTGTCTCCTTCATAAGAGTCTCCAATTCCTGAGGATCTTGGGTGCCCATTCCAAGCGCGAATGTAATGATGGCCATTGTCGCAGCAAACAGCACCATTCCCCGGAACAATCTGCCGACATACCAGTGGCCGATAGGAAAGGGAAAAAGGAAGAATGCCAGCAAACCTGCAAACAAAGGATTTTTTCCGCTCATAGGATATCTCTTTACTGATTACGGAAAGAAAAATGCACATCAGGTTACTGTTGCGTTCTCCCCTAAGAGCGGCGTATTCATTGAGGCCAATCTCTCGCATGAATCCCTCTGGGTGGAGTCGCGGATCTTTCCGCAGATCTTTTCATCCCCTGTTGAAGCTGCGAGAGCCGAGATGCAGCTGAATCTCTGATACCTTTCATTTATCATCTCACAGATCTCCGGGTCTTTACTAACTCCTGCAACTCCGGAAAGACAGGCCCCCTTCAACGGGTTCTCAAATTTGATGCACTCCTTCGGGTCGCCCGACTCAATCGCTTTTTGAACATCCCCTACCGCCCCAAAATCCTTTGTGCAGCCGCTTACAAGAATTATGGCCAAAACTAAAAAGAAAATTATGAGCCTTTTCATTTTCAGAATTCAAGTATCTTTCCGTCCTCTACGATAATCTCTTTTTTCCTGGGAGGTTTTTCCTTTTTTATCCTAGATCCTTTTCGGCTTTTTTTCACAGGAGGTTTTTTCACTGAAGTTTTCTTCTTTCTTTTCTGGGAAGCCGATTTCTCCCCGATGTTAGGCTGAGTTAAGATAGGGAACAAATCTTTAATCTCCGGCTCGAGTAAGGCGATAAAGGACAAACTGTAGACACGTTTGTAAAGATATATTGGTAAAGTGAAAACGACGCCGACAAACCTCCAAAACATCGAGAACACAAAAAGAAAGACTAAGGCGAGGATTATCATGGATGCTAGGGGAATAGGCGATCCCTCCCCTAAACCGGGCATTGAAGACATACCTCCTCCAATAGCATAAATCACTGTTCCAGGGATCAGTACTAATCCAAAGACAAAAACGAAAACGAGGAAGAGAAGGAAAAGCAGGATCACGGATATGATAAGCGAAATTATACCCAAAACGATCCCAAGGATAAATTTAACCATAAGATAAGCAACAAACTGCGAAAGGTTACAACGCACAAGATGGAATGCCTTACGCCACGAACTCCATAGTCCCTGTTTTGCCGAATACATGAGGGGGATGACGAAATCCTCCAATAGCAATCTGATAATCCACATCAGTATAGAAACTAAAACTAAAAAGAAAATGAAAAACACAATAATAGAAAAGAATGCTAAAATAGTTGAAACTGAGTCGGCAGAATTGGTCGCGCCTAGGATTCCTGCCACCAAAAAAAACGGACTGACTGCCATTACCACTAATGCTATCACTACAAACACAAGAAACAATTCAAAGAAAAAAAGTTTGACTCCATTTTTCTGATGAAGCTTAAAAGCCTCCCGGACATCGACCTCCTGAAATGCGATCGCATCCAATACGGCGAATTTGTAGATAGAAGACACTAAAACAAACACCAAAAAAATAAGGACTCCAATCCCTACTATGAGTATGATAAACAATAAAAGATTTCCCAGACCCAAATTGCTTGCTCCCCAATCCCCCACACCGTCTTCGGACTGATTGCCAACATTACTGTTAAAATTGCTTCCCCCACCGATCAGGGAATAAGCTAAAAAGAATATCATACTCAGCTTAAGCCACCACATAAGATCTCCGATGCGAAGAAGAGTCTTAGTCAAATCAAACGAAGTCCTTAAACAGTTGACAGCATGCCACTTTGATTCACTCATAATAGATTTTTCGATTTATCCATACCTCCCCTAATTTATACTCTTATGCCTTTCCAACACATCAGCCCAGTTCGGGATATTGGTCTGACAACCCCATTTTTCGACGACGAAAGATGCCGTGGCGTTGGCGATCTTTGCAGCTTCGATGATCTTATAGTTCCTCTGCAATGCAGTTATGAACCCCGCATTGAACGCATCACCTGCACCCGATGCGTCAACGACCTTTGTTGGATACGTTCCGATTGTAATCCTTGTCGCACCCTCCCAGATAGTGCATCCCTTCGCACCCTCAGTTATAATAAAAGTCTTTGGACCAAGCCTTGGGCCAAGTTTCAAACCCAGTTTCTTCAAGTGGTTGAATTCATGCTGATTCAAAACCAAAACGTTCGTGTTCCTTAAAATCAAAAGAAAATCTCTCGGAAGCTCAGTAAATTCGAAGACCCCATACCCTGGATTATATATCAGGAATTTTTGTTTGCAGAGCTTCGCCACCTTCCTTTGAAGCCTGGTATACGTCCGGGACATATAAATCGACCCAGCATACCTTATAAGGTTCTTACTGAAATTCTTCCCCGGCTCAATATTATCAAGCTGTTCTGTAACCCCCTTATAAAAGAAGCTGAAATTTTCCCCGTTGTTTTTAAAAAACATCGACCTAGTCGTGTCCCCGAAAACCGTGTTCAAGATGAACTTTACCCCCTGGGCTTCCATGTACTTACGGTAAGGCTCTGCGTCAGAGCCGATAACCGAAACCAAACCGGTCTTTAACCCAAGCCTGCTGGCAACGACTGCAGTGTTCGCCCCCATCCCACCATAAAACTCATGAACTCTGGAGACATCCGCTGCCTCATTGGGTTTAGGCAATTTATCCACTTCATAGAAGTAGTCCACGCAAGTGTCCCCAAAAACCAGCAAATCCAATTTGAGAGAAGCCGAGTTTTCCATCGAATTTATTTATTATAGTGGAGGACATAAATATGTGGACTTAAAACGCTAAGATTCCACCGGTCTGTTTAACTGGTGGTTTTCGGTGGAATCTTGCGTGTAACAACCACCGGTCCACATTAAATGCCACCGGTCTACACTAGGAACGCGTAGCGTTCCTGTGCGCAGGAAACCCGTATGGGTTTCCTAGCGTTGACCGGTGGTTGTTTACATACTGCGAAAAAATGAAGGTCGTAATATCCCTTGGGGGCTCGATAATGGTGCCGGAAGAGATCGACCCCTCATTTATAGGCGACTTTGCAAAACTCTGCCGGGAACTCTGCACCAAACACCAATTAGCGGTCGTTACAGGAGGGGGAAGGACCGCAAGAAAATACATCACCCAAGCGCGCGAATTCGGCGCATCAGAGATATTCTGCGATTTAATGGGAATCGAGGCTACAAGACTAAACGCCCGTCTACTAGCCGCAGCAATCGGTGCTAAAGCAAACCTTGAGCCGCCGACATCCTACATGGGAGCAGTCAAAGCCCTAGACTTCGGAAAAGTAGTCGTCATGGGAGGGACAGACCCAGGCCACAGCACTGACGGCGTTGCGGCATTCCTGTCGGAATACATAAAGGCCGACTTATTAATCAAGGCGACCGCCGTGGACGGAGTATACGACAAAGACCCGAAAAAGCACAAAGACGCTAAGAGGTTTGACAAATTATCCGTCAAAGAACTTATCAATCTAGTCAAATCCTATTCAGTCGGTGCGGGACACTATGAGTTAATCGACTTACTGGCTGCGAAAGTCATCCAACGCTCAAATATCAAGACAGTTTTCGTCGACGGACGCGACCTAAAAAACATGAAAAACGTCTTTGAAGGAAAAAAATTCACAGGAACAATTATAACAGATTAATCTAAGGAGGAGAAAAAGATGGAGATTGAACGGGTTCCAACAAACATCACAGGCCTAGACCAGATGATTGGGGGAGGATTCGAAAAACACGGCACAGTACTCTTATCTGGGGGGTGTGGGACAGGAAAATCCACTTTTGGCTTGCAATTCATCTATGAAGGGGTGAAGCTGGGCGAAACAGGATTATATGTCACAATAGAGGAGCCAATTGAGTCTGTTCTAGCTACTATGTCAAGCTATGGGTGGAATCTTGACGACCTAAAGCAAAAAGACAAGATACACATTATGAGGGTCAAACCAGAGGATTTGATAAGCCTCGTTAAAAACGAGTTCAATCAGATAACGACAAAAATCAAAGAAATCAAAGCCCAAAGAGTTGTCATCGATTCCATCTCTGCTGTTGAATCCATCGTAGACGACGAGATAGGTTGGAGGAGGACCGCGCTTAAACTTTACCTGTGGCTTCGCGAACAAAAATGCACATCGCTACTGATAATGGAGAGGCCTCACGATTCAAAAATTTTCTCAAAACACGGGATTGTGGAATTTATGGTTGACGCGGTCATCTCGCTTTACACCATCACCGAGGGATTCACGAAAAAGAATGCATTGGAGATAGTGAAGATGCGTAGGACCAACCACAGCCGGGACATCGTCTTATTTAAATTCGAAAAAGGCGGGATACAAATCTATCCTGGATCAAAAATCTTTTAAGGGGGGAAAAAATAAAATGAAAAAAATCCTTTTATTCGTGGTGCTAATTTTTCTGGCATCTTTTTGTTCGGCCCAGAAACCTTTCACAGCAGACATCAAAATCAACGGCGTATCCGTGTTCGGCGGAGTCCCGGTATTAAAGGCAGGCGAAACCGCTACCGTAACCTATGGGTTAGTGAACAACGCGGGCTCAGATATCGTCTACACAGGTTTGACTGTATCAGCCAGCCCGCCTGCCGTTGAGGCTTTGCTAGACAAATACCTCAGCCCATACTATTCAAGGCAGGAGTCTATGTCTTCCGGCTGGAGCAAGTCCGGAAGCCAATCCATTGACTTACCCTCAATTCTTCCAGCAGGCGAATACACGGCAACCGGAAAGGTATCCTACACCACAGCAGGAGGAGGAGCCCAGACCGGAACCTACACCGCAAAATTCAGAATCGAATCCTCAGGGATCATAAGCAAAGTGCTCGGAGCAATAGTCAAATACGTGCCTAAAAGCATCGCCTCGAAGATAATAGGATTGTTCGGGTAAATTTCCTCATCTTTGGATATGAAAGGAAGAAAAGTATTAGTAGTCGTTCTTGCAGCCATATTCCTACTTTTTTTGGTTTTGTTTATTTACCCAGGATATTTTTTCTATCTTTACCCGCCTCCGATGATTGCCTCTCCCTATGAACTCTGTGACAACGACCGCGACGGAGACTGCGACGACGATGACTACCTTGGAATGAGGAAAAGTCTGGGTTCATGCGATGATGGCACAGGCGGCTCCTATAATCAAGCAGCAGACTATGATCTCGACGGATGCGTAGAAGAGGAGGATCTAAAGAGGATTTTTCCAGAGAAGAATATGGGAGTTCCAATCGGGCCTGAAACAGAAGCCTTCTTTGACGAAGTCGTGGAAGGACTGCAAAAACAGCCCCCAGGAGAGCCGATGCGGATGATGGAGATACCGTGGTGTGATGAAGCATGTAATCCTGATGAGTTCTGCCATCACAGAAGACAGGTGTGTTCAAACCGAACCAACGATAATATCCACTGCGAGTTCGTAGGCGAAAACCAATGCCATAAGAGGTGCGAAGATGACACAGATTGCCCGGTGGGTAGATGCATCACCTCGTTCTTCTGTGATACCGACATCTGCGATATCGATTACCGGGAACTGAGGTTACCCCTTGATTCGTGGGAAGAGAGGATATGTGAATAATGTCCTCACATCTCCCTTAACCGTTTCACCATTTTGACGCATGCGTCCATTGCGTGCTTTGCGTTTCTTACCCTCGTGTGGGCTTCGATCCGGCTCATTCCTGGACCAGTTATGCCGAGGGTGACGGGCTTGCCGTAGTCGAGGCCCAAGTCCATGATTTTTCGCGCCGCATGCTGTGCGACGATTTCATCGTGTTGGGTTTGCCCTTCGATTACTGCGCCGAGCGTCACGATTCCATCCAGTTTTTTACCATCCAACAACTTTTTTACTGCAAGCGGCATGTCAAAGACACCCGGCACGGTCACGACTTGTGGCACACCAACCTCTAAAAAATCCGCTTCTTCCTTTGCAAGCCCGATCATCGATTGTGTGAGGTCATAATTGAACTCGCTTGCAACTATTCCAATGTTTATTTTACTCATATTTTTTCCTCCTCCATTATTCTGGATCATCAATTTCTTTTGTTGAGAGTAAACCCACATCCTCGAATCCTTGGCGTTGGCCGGTACCCGCCTGCCTTGTGAGTTCTTCTGGTTTGAACAAAAGGAGTACTGCGTTAATTGCGTGTTCGCGCGAACGTTTTTCTGCGAGCTTTGCCAGTTCCTTTTCGTTTTTGGCTTCGTCTTCATGGACGAATACTTCGATGACGTGGGTGTTCGTCAAAAGCTGGGTTTGGATCAATCCAGTGCTCGCTTCGTGCGCGCACATCTTGTCAATCTCTTTTGGGCCGGGCATCCCCAAAGCCATCACTAAATCGCATCCTCTTTCCTCGATCAACTTCTTCGCCGCAACCGGAAGATCCTTCACTCCAGGGACAGTGTATCGTTCAATACCTACACCGCCCACCTGTTGACGAATCTCATCGATTGCAGCCTTGCCCATGTCGAAGCGGGCGAAAGTCGTGTCACAGATCCCTATCTTCATGATGAATCACCTGTGGATAGTGGACGATCTAAATCAATCCCCCTTATGCGAGGATCCCAACGTAGTTTTTCCAATCCCCCTTCGGTAATATCTCCATAAATGGTATATGGGAGAAATTCTCCCAAATCAAATTCTGATGAGTCTAAAGAACCCACGATACTATCCATCTCTTGCTGAAAGTGTACCTTCATCCTCTCCAGATTAGTTTTCTTTTCTTCATCTGATTGGTGTGGTGATAAATGAACACCAGAAGTATCATGGAGAGAGATAACTACAGTCTCTTTCGGCTTCCGTTCCAATTCTTTCTCTACCCGTTGATACCCCTTAGCTGGAAATTGCAATCCGGTTCTTTCGACTGATTTGTTTTTCTTGATCTCGCAAATCCAACCAACATGCGTTTTATCGGAAACGGGGAGGGAAACGTAGACCTTATCATTGAAAAGTATGGGGTTGAAAGGAAAACCGTATGATTCTACTAACTGTCTTGTTGTATCCTCAGTAACGCCTTTTCTGAACTCAATAAATACTCTCGTGTCCTCACCTTCTGAGGTTCTAATCTCAACTGTTTTCCTTTCGAATCGTAACTCTTCAATGCATTTCTGATTTTTTGGGTCTTCCATTGGATTATATCCACTATCCATACATCCTGTCGTGAGGAGTATGAAGGCTGCGAGGAGGATTAGGATTCTCATTTCCATTCCCTCCACGCTTCTACGATGTCTTTTCCTTCAATGAATGTTAGTCCATGTTTTTTCGCGTACTCCTTTGCCATCTCCTTGTTCAATGCTTTTCCGTCGTCGCCCATCATCTCGCAGGCGGTGCCGACGGGCGTCAAGCCCGCCATGGTCAAGAGCGCGACGCCGTATTCGGTGTGGCCGAAGCGCTCCACTAAGGGCTTCGCGGAGGCGTTGCAGATGTAGATGTGGCCTGGGCTTCGGAAGTTCTTCCCTAGGAGTTCACGCGCATTATCCTCCTCCAGCTCCTCACTCTCCTCGCATACTCGAGAAAACTCTCGTATCGTGAGCGCCCGGTCGTTATCGGTGATACCAGTGAAAGTCTTTCTGTGGTTGATGGTGAGGGAAAACGAGGACTTCGTGTCATAAGGGATGTCACTGGGAAGTAGGTTTTCGAGGATTGGGTGTTTTTCATTGGCGGCTTCGTAGACGTCGACCATGAAGGGGAGCCCGAGCTTTTGGTGGAATCTTTCCGCCACAATCAATATGATTAGGCCT
>JBDREA010000148.1:0-10383 GCA_043820265.1 Candidatus Altarchaeota archaeon
AGGTGGTGGAGAAGGTAGGGGTGACACTTCCAACAAGCATTCAATCAAAACTAAAAAATCGACGTGCTTGGTCTTTAAGTTTAATTAAAGACCGCATCAGACAACGTAGGGAAAATGAAGGAGGCTCTGATTCCACTCCGAGGACTAGACCAGATTCCCCCAGTGATCCAGGTGATGTTTTACCTGGAGATGAATGGAAAGTTAAAACAGGTCACAGGGATGCTGCTCAAGATGCTAGACATAGTACTCGTCCGGCATCTGGAGGAGTACCTCCCTTAGAGGGGGAATCTAGAGGAACTGGAAGGATACAAAGGATAATCAATAAATTTACAATCGATAGATACTCTCGCAAGGAAAAGGAAGAGGCGGGAAAGGACGCACTCCAACTATTAATTACCTCCGATTTGTTCACCCCCAATTTGGTAAAAGCACTCACCGAAACGCTTGCATCTGACAACTCCTCGAAAAAGACTCGTGAATATGCTGCTAGTTGTTTAGCGGCAATTGATCACCATGGTAGATGGGATCTCATGAACGAACAATCCCACAGGGCAATTCTTAAGGGCCTAACTGACTCATCTACGACAAAAGAGACTAAAAGAAAATGTATGTTTATGATATGGCAGATGGATAAGAAAAACGTTGGGTGGATGGATATGCGAGAAGAAACCGACGAACTCTCAAAAGTTTTAATGTCCAAGAAATTTGCCTACCGATCTAGGGATGGATTTATTAAACTGGAAGCTTTCTGGGTGCTTATGAATCGAATACCCGAAAATCCTGAATGTGCCACTCAGAATACGGTAGATGTGCTAAAAAGAATAGGATCCTCCAAGCGGATTGGATGGCGGTATTCTGATAGAAAAAAATCAACCGCTAACGACCTCCTAGACGTTCTCACTGAGGAACGACTCGATCTAGAAATTTAAAGTAGAGATAAAATTTCAGATTTTCGTTTTTATTTTCTCATCACTTCTTTTTTCAGTTTCTCGTATCCGTATTCCATGAGTGTTTTTAGGTTTTCGATGTCTTCTTGGTTGTATTTTATTAGTAGGTCGAGTGCGGATTTGCCTCGGTAATCAATTCCATTGCATTTGTACCATTTGTTTTGCTTGTAGGCTTTCCAGAGATAGACTGCGTCCAGTCCTGTGGTTCCAGCGGTTTCTCGTCCGATTCCCAGTTGTCGTTCGATTTTTTTTAGTCCACCTGTGTGTCCAAGTCTTGAGAGGACGAATCTTAGATCGATGTGGGCTTGGTGGAATTGGATTCCCATTGACGAGTTTAGAAAGGGAAGGTCGAAGCAGGCTCCGTTGAAGGTGACGAGGAGGTCGAATCGGTCGAGTGCTTTTTCTAGTTTGCCGAGGTTTTTCCCGTTGATGTAGGCCTTCGACTTTTTCCCATCAAATAATCCCACCACAGTCACATCGTGGTAATCCGGCGACAAACCAGTGGTTTCGATGTCCAAAAAACAGGCTGAATCCTTGAATTCGGGATAGATCCTCCACATCTCAGATGGAGGGAAGTAATTCTTGAAGAATGTTATGTCTTTTTTCTTAAGCCGGGTCTGGGATTTTTTTATGTGGGAGGAGATCTTTTTCTTTTTTTGATTTGAGATGGGAAGTTCACTATTCGAGGAGAGAAAGTCGTCCCAGCACATTATCTTGTTTTCCCAGAGAAGCCGCTCAGTTTGGGCCCCAATCGTAGGTACGTGGATGAAAGAGTTACTGAGCATGCCAACATATGGGAGGACAACCTAAAAAGGGAAGTGAGTGAGCGAGTGAAAATTATCGTGTGAACTACCGTCGGTTAATTCCATGATGCCACAGGTCTAATAACCGGCGGTAGTTACACGCAAATTTTCCACCCCACAACGAATTCCTCCAAGGAACTCGTGTGCATGAAAACGAAGCTATTCGTTGCATCGGTCAACGCTAGGAAATCCTTCTGGATTTCCTGCGCACATGAACGGCTACGCCGTTCATAGTGTAGACCGGTGGAAAATTTAGCGTTTTTATTTTCCTTTGACCATTTTCTTCACTATGTGGGATGTTGTCGTTGCTGCGCTTTGGTTCATTTTACCTGCTTGGGTAGCCAACTCATTTGCAATAAATGTTTCCGGAATCGGGTTTCTAAAGAGGTATGGCTATCCGATCGATGGAGACAGGACATGGAGGAACCGCAGAGTCCTTGGGGACGGGAAAACCTGGAGGGGATTCTTTGGGGGGGTGTTTTTTGCATTGTTAGTGGGATTAATTCAGGCATCCAATCAGCTAAGAGCAGAGAGCTGGTACGTTGAAACTTTCCCAGTTGCATCCTTTTCTCTAATCGAGATGACAGTTCCACTCGCATTTGCTTTGGGCCTGGGTGCGATGTTAGGTGACATGGCGGGCAGCTTCATAAAAAGACAGAGTGGATTGGACCGAGGAGCACCGGTGCCACTACTTGATCAGCTCGACTACATTTTTGGTTCCTTTGTCTTTTCGATTCCATTTGTCACAATTCCCCTGTCACTTTTCTTCTGGATTCTTATCGTCACCGTCCCAGTACATGTTGCGGCAAACATTTTCGCATGGTTGATAAAATTAAAGAAGGTGCCTTGGTGAGTAAAGTAAAAGACAAATTCGATGCCATCGTCGTGGGGGGTGGGATTAGCGGATTACTCTCAACGCTTGCCTTGTCAAAGGAGGGAAAGAAGGTCCTGCTTTTGGAAAAGTCCTCTGTTCTGGGGGGAAACTGCAGAACCTATGACGTAGACGGATTTAAAGTCGATACTGCAGTGCATGCGATAACGCACATCGACGACGGGCCGGTCACAAGGTTGATGGAAAAATACTTTGACTACTCCCCTGTGTTTCTTCCTTACGGCGGATACTTTGTCCGCGACAGAAACGGCTTTCAGGAATTCCCCTGGACTGCCCAAGCCTGGGTGAACTTCAAGGTCCTACCTCGAATGGACCGTCTGTCGCTTTTTCAGACTATGGCTTCCGCGCTTGCAATAGCCACTTTCGATAAAAAGAGCCTGGACATGAGCGTCTATGAGTATCTGAAAAGCTATAATTTCTCAGATAAAACTTGGCGTTTCATCGATACCTTCAGCTACTTCATGAGCGGGCTTTCGATGCATGAGACCCCCGCCTGGAGGATGCTTAAGGGGGCGAGGTACCTCGACGAAAACGAGGCAGCCCAATTCGGCCAAAAGATGAAGGGCCATATGAACAAGTTCCTTAAGCTCGTCCGGTTTCACGGAGCCTACCACCAGGGCTATCCGAGAAGGGGCATCCAGTCGATAACCGAGTGCGCTATCCACTCGTTTGCCGAAAAAAAGGTTGAAGTGCACATGGACGAGGAAGTGAAAAAACTGAATCTAACTGACGGGAGAGTGTCTGGAGTGACGACCTCTAAAGGCTCCTATAAATCGGATAACGTAATTCATTCTGGTTTCGTTAAGGATCTCCCGAAACTTCTTGGATCAGGTGTTTTACCGAAAAGATTCGAGGAAAACCTGGACAACCTAAAGCAGAGCGGCTCGCTTACTGTCTGGCTTGGGCTGAAAAAGCCCTATAAGGCGTTCGATTACAAGGGCTCCGAGGTCTGGTTCGAGGACGGGGAGCCTTTTTGGGCGATGCCGACATCCAACTTTGACCCCTATCTTGCCCCGCAGGGTAAACAGTTGGTCGGGTTTTCGGCTTTTGCGGCCGGAGACATCGAAGCAAAAAAGAAAAAACTCTTAGAAACAATTCACAGCGTCTACCCGGGCCTCGAAAGACTCGTCGAATTAGAGCACTTCCAGCACATCACTCCACCCGAGAAGGCTGCTATCAGCTGCGGTGCGACGTTTCCGGATCAGGAGTCTCCAATCAAGGGTCTCTACCTTGTCGGAACAGACACGGACTATCGGAGCATGGGTGTGACCCGCGCCGCGTTTTCTGTCGAGGCTCTGCTTGAACGTTTGAAAAAGAACAAGATAGTCTGATTTGGCGGCGCTCCTAAATTCTTATAATCTTTTCTCTGAGGCTGCGCACGTCTGCTGTGAGGTCTCCCTCGACTTTTTTGGCGGTCAACCTGAGCGCACTTTTCTGGTCTGCGTGGACTGTGATGTTTAAGCCGTGGGGGTCGCTTAGAAGTAGTCCGTCTGCGACCTTCGAGAGGGTTATACCTGAGATATTGGTGTATGGCACGATGCTTGTATCTTCAAGAAAGCCTTTAAGTACAGTCCAGGGTATTACTGCGCTTCTTTTGGATTCTTCGTCGTGAAAGGAAACCGACTTGATCCTTTTTTCGAGGTCTGCGGTGTATTCAAACCTAAATGCCGCTGTATAATTTCGATCCCACTTGTTTATCCCGCGGGTAAAATGGACTATTGTCACCTCAACATACACTCCCCTTAACCTATGGGAAGGAATGTTTAAAATTTGATTAAAAGAAGAGAAAGTAAGAGAGCGGTGGATAAATGGTTAGGTCTTCTTCGTTTTTTATGTAATAAATAAATTACGGTCTTTTATCATACCATACGTAACAAAGAATAGGTCTTTCTTCAGTTCCTATGGGTGGTTTCACGCATCTGTATCTTTTCATTTGAGTTGGGAGTTTTTCGCAGTAGAGTTCCATTTCATCTGCTATCATCCTGTATTGTTTCTGCTTCCATCTGTCACATTCTTTTTTTTCGAGTTCTTCTGTCCATGTAAGGTTCTTCAATACAAACTCTGGGCAGTCGATTTCCCGAGAAAGCGAATCCTCAAGTATAAGGCATTTTTCAAGCTGATAATGCTCCAGTTTTTCATATGTTGAGTCACGAACAAGAACTGCACCATACAATCCGTATCCGAGGACTAAGCCTGAGACAAGGACAAAAAGGATCAATGCCTCCCTCAGTAAGATTTTAAATTGTCTCCTGGCCACTTAAAATTCCCCTAATAGTAAATAGAACCTGGGATTATGTTCTAAAAAATATAAAAAAATTAGAAGTTGATTCTTTTTTAGAGCAGTCCTTTTTCCCTCATTTCTCCTGTCGCCGAGTTTTCGTTTCTAACGTCGACTTGGAGCCACTGGCTGAATCTCTCCTTTTGGCCGGTTTCGGCGGTAAATAGGATGAATTGGCTGTCCGCTATCATCCCGGGTCTCACGTTCACTGTGACGTTTCGGCTTTTTCCCGCTCCCAGATCGAAGGTGACAGGCATGCTTTGAAGTACTCTTTTGTTCGGTAAAAGCGCCATGACCTGCACGCGTTTGGCTTCATCTTCGCCTATGTTTATTATCGTCAGCATGAATCCCTGGGAGTCAGTGTAGAGGGGGATAATCGGTGCGTCTGCCTTGAAGACGAGCTCGACACCTGATTCAACGGTTGCAATCGTAGTAGTTATCGGAGGCGAAGATGTGGTGGTCGTGATGGAGGTGGGTGTGGTGGATTGCGTTGGTGTGGGGGTGGAACTCGTGGTTTCGCCTGCGAGGGTTGTTTCAGTCTGAGGTGCTGTGGTTATTGTCTCAGCTACCTGTGTTGTGGTTTCGGTTTCGGCGACCGTTGTGGTGGGGGAGGGAGTTACTGGTTTTTCGGCTTCTTTTCCTGCGAATTCGTCGAGGTAGTCACAGAATCCGTTATTGTTTTCGTCTATACAGCATCCGTCGCTATCGGGGATCTCAGGCCATTCACAATCAAATTCAGGAACTTCTTCCTCTCCTCCTTCCTCCTCCGATTCTCCTCCCATGAAGGGGATGTATGAAGTTATATTTCCAAGATATCCGGTATACCAAAGAGTACCTCCAATAATTGCTATGGCAATCAAAAATGAGGCACCTAATACAATGGCTTGGTTTCTGTCGATGTCCATATGGTATTTCTATTTTCCCTGAATGATTATATATCGATTAGAATTGGATTTAGAAAAAAGCGTTTGAAATAGGGTAATTTTTTAATCTATTTTTTGGATCCGAATTGTTTTGGGTTTTCTATTCTGAATTTGCTACAGAGGTCGCAGTAGTCTAGATGTTTTCCGTCGTACATCCATTTGTTTCCCCAGTCTCTAAGGCACTCAATGATAGTTCTCAGGTCTTTTCCTTTAGGTGTGATTTCGTATTCTACTCTGACAGGTGTTTCTTGGGCGTGGACTTTCCTTTTTATCAGGTCGTTTGCCTCCATTTCCTTCAGTCTTTGGGAGAGGACTTTGGGGGTGATGTCTACGAGGGCTCTTTGAATCTGGTTGTATCTTTTTTTTATCTCCTTGGCAGATAAGCTCAGATAGTATGCTCAATGTCCAGCGTTTTCCTAGAATATGCAGTGCTTTTGTGCAGGGGCAGTTGGCTCTTATCTCTTTGTAGTCCAAGTCCTTCATGGTACTATCATAGAAGGAACTAGTATATATAAATAATCAAGTATCAATAGTATAGTGATAAGGTGTTTTCCATGTATTCAAACGAACAACAACTATTCCTCGGGGCAATAATCATAATATTTCTAATAGTGGGTTTCACACTTGCGACAAACCCCAAAGAACAAGAAATCACAACCTCCCAAAGCACATCCACAACGCCCATCCTGAAAAAAACCACCTCAACGATCAACCCCCCAACCTCAACCATCAACCCCCCTCAAAAAACAAATGAAACAAAAATTTCGGTAACCTCCGAAAACCAATTACCCACAAAGACCTCCTATACTACCTCTTCAACAACTTCATCATCGCCTTCCTCAACACTCACACCAACAACAACGATTTCCAAGTATTCAGGCCTAGGATACCGCAAGGCAAAGATGAAAATAATATTCATTTGCCCCAGCTGCGCACCAGCAGTCGTGAGGACCCTAAAAAACGAGCCAGGAGTCGTATCCCTAAATATGGCCTACAAACAAAAAATCAACTACGTAATCTACGACCCCTCCAAAGTATCACTTGAAAGAATCTTTCAGCTGTCCACAGCCAACGGAGAAGGGGAACTGATCTTAGATGAGGAGATCTAATATGGACCTCGAACCAATAAAGCTCGGATTAAAGGCAGCGGTGATATCAACATCCTGCTGCACAACCCCCCTCATACTGGGTTCAATAGCCATTTTCACAGGGCTTATAAGCCTCACCAGCGCATTGGCATTTGCCAAATACAAATACTATCTACTAGCACTAAGCATACTATTTTACATAGCAACGACCTACTCCATACTAAAAGGGAAAAAGTCCGGGACCTGTCAGATAAGAAAACCACCTGAGAAAAGGACCTTCATTGCAGTGAGTTTCATCACCTATGCTGTTGTTACTATATTGGTAATCTACCTCATACTTCCAATAATGGCAGAAAAAATATATGGTATCTAAAATGAACAAAAAAGCAGCCTTAGGGGTTATTGCATTCGCGCTTGCAGCCCTCGCCCTCGCCTCAATGCTTCAGCAGATAAGTCAGCCTAGTTCAACCGTTACCCTTGTGGAGCTTGAATTGCCGCAGGATATCTCCACGTCAGATGCCGTACAAGAAACTCTAGAAGATAAAACCAATAAAGAAGGGACAATCGTCCAAGGGGGCACCGAAGGAGAAAATAACCAGGCATCGAAGTCTTCGACAATCCCTGAAAAGGCGACGTTTAAGCCAGCAACACCCAAGACCCTGGCAGATGTGGAAGTGCGCGAATACCAAGGCGAAAAACTCTCCTCTCTCACCGACTTCCGTGAAAACTCCATCGCAGGACCACAGTACGTCAACCTTTCAGGATACAGGCTTAGGGTGACAGGACTCGTCGAAGAACCCCGTGAACTCTCCTACAGCGAAGTACTTGACAGGAACCGCTACCAAAAGATAGTCACCCTCTACTGCGTCGAAGGATGGCAGAACACACTGCTCTACGAAGGCGTAAAAATCAAAGACCTCCTCCGGCAGGCGGGCCTAAAACCCGAAGCCAACACAGTCATATTCTATGCAGCCGACGGCTACTCAAGCTCCCTTCCGCTAAGCTACATTCAAAACAATGATATTCTATTGGCCTACAAAATGAACAACGTAACGTTGCCCCCCGAGCGCGGATTCCCCTTCTTCGTCGTAGCAGAAGACAAATGGGGATACAAATGGGTGAAATGGGTGACAGAAATAAAGCTCAGCGACAACCCGGACTTCAAAGGATTCTGGGAAGCCAGAGGATACAACAACAACGGAGACCTAGAAGGATCGAAATGGGAGTAAAAGAGGAATTATTGTTTCACCCTCTTTTTCTTTCACATATCATGTCTAGCCCGCATTTATATTCATAATAATCATAACTTTTATAACAATCATTTTATGGTGATATCATGGGTGCCTACACGACTATCCCCGTCACCTCCTCAACGAGGGAGCGTTTGAAGCGATTCGGCCACAAGGGCGAAACCTACGACGAACTCATCCTCAAGCTCCTCGAAGCAGCTGAATACAAGGACATTCTTGAAACCCACTACTTCCGGCTCAAAGAAAAGTCCAAGTTCGTCCTCCTCGAATAAGCGAGATGGCACGTGACATCTTCATCCACAAGAAGGCGAAAGACTACCTCGATCGACTAGACCCCAGTTTGCGAAAGCGCATCACCGAGTCAGTAAAAAGACTGGCAGACGACCCTTATACCCCTCGCCCCGGCGTCGACATCAAAAAGCTCAGAGGTCTGCCCGGAAAACAGGACGCCTACCGTCTCCGCGTCGGTGACCATCGAGTCATCTACGACATCGCTCAAAAACACATTTACGTCACCCACATATTCCAAAGAGGAAAAGACTACGAAATAGGTATATGACAACAGATTAACCCATCAGGATCGAAATTCATTTGAAGGAATACCTCAAAGTTTCTTTCTACGCTTTAATTCTCTTGGATCATTCCATAATCGTATCCAAGGATACCTTCTATTAGGATTTTTCTTGTATCCTATACAAGCGATGTCTTCTAAGATAAGAATCATTCCTGTTACAAAATAAACTCCTGCAATAATCCCAACAATGGTATACATTAAATATCTCACAATCCATGCTGCTCCTATCCAGGCCTGATCCCGAAAGAGTAACTCCCAGGGTAGCAATATCAATGCTATAGAACCCAATCCAATCACGACCCCTTTCTCTAGGAGGAGAATACCATAAAGAAATTGTGGGGATGAGTCTATGTCAAACAGTCGCTGATATGCTTCATCGAGTAATCCGTTCAATTTTTTCAATAAACTCATTTTTTCATTCGCATATCATGTCTAGTCCACATTTTTTCCTTCCAATGGCAAAGCTACTTACGATGCTAGTTGCAAGGACTATGATCACCAGCATGCTATATACTCCTTGGTTGAGGTGTCCTGCATGAAAGCCAATGGTCGCAGCAATTATGCCGAGAGTCAATTGGTTGGCAAAAAGGAAACCTACGTATCTTGCGTGTTCTGGTTGAATCTTTTTTGTGGGAAGATAACTTCCGAGAAATTTTAATGAAAATGAGAGAGCGAATAATGCTAAAGCCTGTGGGAGATAATTAAGCACTTCTTTGAAATCAATCGTTGATCCAGCGACGAAATAAAAGAATGGCGTGAGAAAACCAAATGCTAAGCTTCTGAGTTTTTTTTCTAATCCCTCATGATGCTTGAAAGCTTCGCTTGTGAAGGCCCCCAAAAAGAACGCAGTCAATGCCACGTCAATGTTTCCATACTCTGATAGGGCGCTTATCCCTAAAAGCAGAAGTAGGATAAATCTAAGCTCTATTTCAGCATCCACATCTCTGTAGCGTTTTAGAAGTGAGCGACTTAGGTCTGGTGTAAAATATAGTAAAACGATGAGAAGAGGCACTGCGATCAAAGTGGACAATGTAAACTCGAAAACCAAAAAAGATAATATGACTAAAGTCAGAAGGTCGAGTACTACCGTAGCTGAATAGAGGGTCTGGCCTTTCTTATAAGCTAGGAACCGAGCTTCTCTAAGGATAGGATAAACGATAGCTACGGCAGTCGTCGAAAGAGCCGTGGCGATGAATAACGCTTGGTAGAAGTTGTTACTATAAAGGTATGTGAGTACACTGATTGGTATAAAAGGCACAAAAAAAGATGATGCTCCAAGCATTACCGGTTCTCTGATGTTGCTCTTTAAGCGGTGCAGGTCGAGTTCGAGTCCGGCAAGGAACATAAGTGTGAGGAGTCCAAGGTTTGATAAGTATCGTAATTCATCTCCTATCTCCAGGTGGAATACGTTCTCACCAATCGCTCCTGCTAGCATCTCGATGACGGGTGTTGCGATCTGGAGCTCTACTGAAAGTACTGCGGAGAGCAGTATCAGAAAGACTACGGGAACGTTGCTCATTTTCTCTATCCAATAATTGTGGGCATTTAATAATATCTTTGCGGATTAGTCTTCTTGGGTGGTTTTATCACTAGCGTTTATCCGGTGTTTTTTTATTTGCGTATCAAAC
>JBDREA010000149.1:0-10491 GCA_043820265.1 Candidatus Altarchaeota archaeon
TACTCTGATACAGGAATTTCCCGCCTTCGAAAACCCAGCTCGAAAGTGGGATACTAGCTCTGGTCTTTCTATTGACGCATCGTTTTCGTTTTCCAATAGATATTCAACAACATATTCGTTTTCTTCCAATGCCGTAGTGCATGTTGAGTAAACAAGCGTACCCCCCGGTTTTAAGAGTTTGTAGGCGGAGGAGATCATCATCTTTTGTATTTCACCCAATTTTTGGGATTTTTCGATTGTCCAATCTGAGAGGACCCAAGGATTACGCTGGGCTAAACCGATGCTCGAACAGGGAGCATCAACCAATACCTTGTCAAACTTTGTCTTCAATTTGGATTCGATGCCTATCCCATCAAGGTTTGTTATGGCACAGTTGGACACGCCGCATCGCTGAAGGTTGATTACCAGGGCCCTGATCCTCCTGTAGTCCTGGTCGTTTGCTACGAGAAGCCCCTTGTTTTTCATGAGTTGGCCGATGTGAGTGGTCTTTGAGCCTGGAGCCGCACAAACATCCAACACCGTCTCACCAGGCCTAGGATCCAAAACCAAGGAAGGAATCATGGAGGAGGCGTCCTGGACATAGTAATAGCCCAGCTGGTGCTCTGGCCAATTCAAGTCTTCATCTGAAACCCAAAGGCCGTCCGGGCACCATGGGATCTCTGCACAGTCAACGTTTCTTTCTTTAAGAAGCGATGATACATCTTTTCCAGACGATTTGATCGTGTTTATCCGAAGAGACCATCTGTTTTGGCGGATGCTTAAAGCATCCAAGAAGGAATCGTAATCTTTACCTAATAATTTTTTGTGATACTCTGAAAACTCCTCGCCTACATTCATCATTTAAGATTAAACGAAAGAATTGAAAAAAAGAAAATATCAACCAGCTTGTCCTGGACCTGGGCCACCGGGCTTACCCATCATGGTTTGCAGCTCGGTGCCGAGCTTTTGGAGTTTTTCGCTTAAAGTCTTCTCCTGCTTTTCCAGCATCTTGCTTCGGGTTTCAAAGACTTCCTTTTCTTCGGCCAGATTTTTTTGTGCCGTCTTTTTGTCGGTCTCGATTAAAAGCGGTCCGGCCATGCGATAAACGGTGCCCTTCTTCAATTCAGCCAACTGCTTGACGGCGTTGTCTGCGTCTGCGTTCGAGATGAACATCTGCTGCTTGTGGACTGCTATCATCTGCAGCTGGTTTTGTAGATTCTGGAATTGCGCCAGTTTGTCCTGCACTTCCTTTGGAATGTCCATTTTTTCTATTTTTTCATTCAACCAGTTTTAAGCTCGTTGAGATATACCTCAGATAGGTGTTTATTACTGCTCGCAGACTGTGCAGGTCTTCGGTCTCCGCTTCTAATTTGAGCAGGCCGTTATCTGCCTTCAGCTCGATTATTGAACGCTTCTGCTTTTGTGCCGTCTCCACTTGAATCGATTCGGCGACAACTTCCGCCTTTGATTGGGGAAGCTCAATAGCTATCTTTAGCTGATTCATCTGGCGTATATTATCTTAGAGCTGGGAATCCTCTTTTTCATCCAGATATTTGAGCGCTTCTCGCTGCATTTGGTGCACTTGATCTTGTGCCCAATCAATTCCTCGTAGCTGACCTCACAACCGCACTCCATACATATATATGTCATTTTAGCATCAACCTTTCTTCCCCCTGGGATTTGGCAGGAAGGTTCCGCCGGTGAATCTGGAGTTACAGGCTCGGCATTCCCAGATTCCAGCACAATCTCTTGAGACCTTTTGTTTTCCGCATTTTGGGCAGTTTGAGGGTCTCCTGGTCTGGCGTTCTATGACCTCCACCTCATGGCGCAGTTTTCGGCCTATTCTAGGACCGTATCTTCCGACTGAACCTACTTTCTTTGTGTGACTGAACATTTTCAGAGGGTTTTATTCGAAGGACGAATTAATAAATCCCGTCCCCTAAATTTTGGGGAGCAGTTTTCTCACTTCCTCGCCTTTTTGGAAGGACAGGTCAACTATCTTTCGAACATCTTCTTGGCTTAAGGACCCGCTGTCCCCCTTCTGCATGGCATGTATGGAGTCCCCTGATGTTGCAACTGTCAGGCGGGCATCCATGGCGTACTCCTCCTCTAAGGAGGGGTCCACTACGATGTTTTTTCCTATCTTTGCAGAAGTAACGGGGATTGGGACGCACTTGACTGGAAGCTTTTCACCGGTCCAGTCTCCCCTGATTATTTCGCCTTCCTCGATTTTTGGCATCCTAGTATCAAGTAGTGCCGCAATCGCTGCTATCCCTGAGGCGTCTATGAGGTTCCCGTGGTTGTTTAGGATGTGCAGATCGACGAATACCACCCAGACGTTTTCCTCGTCTATCTTAAGCTTATCCACTTCGACTGCTCCTGATTCGCGTATTCCCCTGTCGACCACTCGGGCCAGCTCTATTGATTCCGCCCTTGGGGGGCCGAGCTCGAATTGCGGGTCTGCGATCGGCCTCAGCTCTGCGCTTGTTGTTAGTACCCCGGAGTTTGGTCGGTCTGGGTAGGGAGTTCCCTTATCTAAGCTTATTCCCACTATCACTTCGGTTTCTCCGAGTTTCACGTATGCTGAGCCGTCTGCTTTTTCCTTGGAGTAACCGGTTTCCACGAAGAGAGGTCTTATTTGATCGAATGCTCTGTCATCCATTCTTTTTCCTTGGGCTACCAGGTTTCTGATGTAATCTCTTTTAAGATATCCTTCGATGTTCATCTTATGCACCTCCTCCGACTTTCATGCTATCTATGAGGGTCTTCTTTTGGATTTCATATACTTGCAGGGCACCCTTGGTTGCCAAATCGATTGCCTGGTTTAATTCGTCTTTTGTCAGTTGTCCGTCCATCTGTAGGAGGACTAACTCGTTTTTTCGGGGGATGATTGCCAGGGGGACGTCTGCGTCTCCGTAGTTGTCTTCGTCTTTGTCGAGGTCGAGCACAATTTGGCCATCAACTTTTCCAGCCGCACAGGATGCGACCATATCTTTCATTGGGATTCCCGCATCCGCTAGTGCAAGAGATGCCGCAGTTAATCCGGCACATCTTGTGCCAGCGTCTGCCTGAAGTATCTCCACAAAAACGTCAATCGCTGAGTTCGGATATTTTTCTACCAGCACCACTGAGCTCAAGGCTTCTGAGCAGATTTTACTTATCTCCACGCTTCTTCTGTCTGGACCCGGCCTCTTTCTGTCGTCGACGGAGAACGGCGCCATGTTGTAGACGCACCGCACAAGCCCCTTTGTGGGGTCTTGGAGGAATTTTGGGTGAAGCTCCCTGGGACCATGCACCGCCGCTAGGACTTTGTTATTTCCCCATTCAACATATGCTGACCCATTGGCTCGCTCAACCATTCCGACCTCCATCTTTATCGGTCTTAATTCATCAAATTTGCGCCCTGATAACCTGACGCCGTCTTTTATCAACTGTTTTTTCTCTTCTGTCATTTTTTCACCTTTCTTGATTCTGAGTTTGATTGTTTTTCTTTTCTCCTAATCTTTCGTCTATCATCGTTGTTATTCTGTTCGTCAACCCGGGGATATGGGCTTCCCTTTCAATTTTTTTCAATGCTTCAAGGACTATATCCTGGTTTTTTTCGCCTTTAACCCAAATCAATCCGTTTTGGCCGACAGAAATCATGCATCCTGTCTTTCCCCTTAGGACTTCAAGCATTGATTTCTTTTTTCCCACGACTCGAGGAATTCTTTTGGGGGCTAGAGTGACTATGCATCCTTCCTCTAGCTTTCTTGGGGCTACGACTTGTGTGTCGAATACTTCATTGACTCGGTCGACTTTCACACTTAAAATGTCACCTATCTTAAAGTATTTTGATAGGTCGTCGTTTAGGGGGTTTTCTGTTTTTTCCTCACCTCTCATGTAGGCAGGGTAGGGGGAGTTTATGTTTAGCTTCCAACTTCCAGGAAAGATTTCTTGCACCACACCTATCACGATGTCTCCCACTTTGGGTAGGTAGATACCGTCCATAGGCAGTACCCGCACTTCTTGTCCGTCAATCCTTGCCTGACCTTTAACTGTTGAGAAGATCTTTCCATCATCCAATACTGTCCCAAATCCCATCCTCTGCTTTTCTGCGAGGATTTGCCCCGGGATGACCATCTGCTTGTTTTCCACATTGAACATTTATTTCACATCCTTTCGCTATTCAAGTTTTTTGATTTTAACTTCTCCGTGGGTAAAGTTGTTTATTTTTGAGTAGAAGTCGTCTTGTAAGCCGGCGGGCATCTCTATGACACTTATCAAGTCCCCCGCTACCCATTCCTCCTTTTTTATTTCTCCGAATTCCCTTAGGAGGTTGTAGGCTTTTCCGGCATAGGATGCGGGGATTTTTACGGCAGCACTCACTTTCTCGAATTTGATGGGAATAATCGGCAAAAGTAACTTTAAGACTTTTTCGACCTGTTCATTAGCTGACTTCTGCAAATCAACTGTGACACGGGCTTCCTCCATCGCCTTCTCAATCCGCGTTAGTGGATGAGGCGCCTTTGTCTGGGGATTTATCGCGTTTCTTGCGATGATTGATGCAACCTGTTTTCGCCTCTCATTGACCATCCTTCTTTTTTGGTCTGTGGTCAAATGGAGTTCGCCTTTCTTTATGATAATGGATGCAGCAGTGGAGATATCACTGGAGCCAAGAACTTCCTCCAATACATCATCTGATGCCTTGTCTCCGGCTCCCGCATCCTTGAATATCTGTTCGACTGCGAGAATCTCCCCGATAGGGATATCTTTGCCGCTTCGAAATTCAAGTGATAGATCTGGGTCCACAAAGATCTCGAACGTGTGCCCATGGCTCTTTAAGCGTACAATAACAGAATCGTCTAAACTAACCATTTTTTATGCAATAGAGGTTTGGATATCGGAAGAAGAATTATTCCTCGCCCTTCTCTTTTGCTTCTTTTTTCGTCTCCTTTAACACTGAGCCGATGTTTTGTATAGCCTCGCCAATCTCGTCTTCTGAAACTCGGGAGAACCTATTTTCTTTTTCAATCGTGATCATGTCGATGTGTTCCTTTTTTATTTCGCCTTCTGAGACAGCATTCAATCCTATCAGGGCTAATTCTATTGCCTCCTTTCTGGTTTGCCCTTGTTTATTTCGCTCGTCAAAGAGCTTTTCCACTTCCCTTTTCCCCATGCCGATCGCTGTGGCATGATACTCTGTAAAGGCGCCGCTTGGGTCGGTTTCATAAAGGCTTGGTTTTTCGTTTACACCCGCTAAAAGAAGTGCTGTTCCAAAAGGCCTGGCTCCCCCATATTGTGTATAGGCCTGTTTGGTGTCGCATAAGTCCTTTGTCAAAGCTAATGCGCCGATTGGCTCGCCGTATGCTAAGCGGTTTCTCTGGGCTTTTACACGCGCTTCCTCTATCAATCTTCTGGCATCTGCGACAAGCCCCGAAGTAGCTACAGCTATGTGTTCGTCTATCTGGAATATCTTTTCGATGCTTGCTTTTACGATCAGATTTCCTGCAATGTTTTTGTCTACTGCAAGCAAAACGCCTTGGTCGTATGTTATTCCAACGGCGGTCGTGCCCCGCTTAACCGCTTCTCTTGCGTACTCGACTTGGAACAGTCTCCCGTCGGGTGAAAAAACCGTGATTGCGCGGTCGTATGCCGCAGGTCCTTGTGGATACATTTTCTTCCCTTAAAATTGTTTATTTCTTGCGAAACGAAAAAGTAATTTTTCTATCCTTTCTGAAAATACGGTAAGTATATACAACAAGCCATATAAAAAATAGACGGTGAAATGGGTTATTTACCCTGTTCACCGAAAGAGTCGTCTGGCCACGTTAAGCCGCTCAATTATCGCCTTGGACTCTGTTTCCTCGTGCACCCGGGTTTTACCAGAAAAAGACAGTATCTGGCTTCCAGTGACTCCTGAGAGGTTGGCCGAATGGGTTAGTGATAGTCCTCGACTGTAAAGTCTTGATCCGATTTTGATTCTCGCCTTTTCGATTAGATCACCCTGGAAGAATCCGTGTCTCATGTCGAATTCCTTGATTTTTTCCAGGACCGCAGACATGTATTCGGCATCGAAGTCGGGCTTGGTAATCTTATAGAGCTCTTCCACTTCGGCTTGGTAGTGGACTTTACTGAGAATCTTGTTTAAGGCATAGGATGCAACCGCGAGATCTATCACTTCCTTGTCTTGGGCTAAGGCTGCGAGATTGCTCGCCTCATTTGATAGTTCTCGCATTCTGATGGCGTTGCGACTTAGAAGTGCTTGTTCGATGTCGTCTATCATCTGTTTTACTTGGTCTTCAGTCGCGATTTTTTTTCACCCTCAGACGTTATTTTTCCCACTCCCAGGAATATGAATACTTTTGTTTTAGAAACTGGTAAGCAGCTTGAGGGGGCATGACCCCTTCTTCGGTGACTATCATGGAGACGTATTGGTGCGGGGTGATATCGAAAGCCGGATTCAATATCTTTACCCCCTTTATTTTGGTTACCTCTTTTGGATCTCTTTCCTCGATTTCGACTAGGTTGCCGATGAGCGTATTAGGGGAGAATTTTATGGATTCGGCAGCAACTATCACATCGATTCCAAGGCTAGCCGCTGCCAATGCTACTTGGGCTGTCCCGATCTTATTGACGACGTCGCCATTAGCACATATTGCGTCGGCTCCCACGATCACCTTGTCTATCTCGAGTGCTCGCATATGGTAGTAAGCCGAAGAATCGATTATCAGCGTAGGATTCAACCCTGCCTTTTTCAGTGCCTTAACGGATAGGTATCCCTGGTTTCTGGGCCTTGTCTCGTCGCATACGACATTTATCTTTTTTCCCTGTCTGTGGGCTTGGATTATAACCTGTAGGGCTGTGTCGCTGTTGCAGTGGGTGAGGATGTCGTCGCCGTCCCGGATGAGGCGGCTCCCATATTCGGCGATGCGTTTAAGGGAGTCTTTTTGGTCGGCGATGAATTCATCGATTTTTTGGGTAAGTGCTTGCTTGAACTCCTTTTCCCTCAGTTTCTTGTTTTGGTCTGCGATGTGGAGGATGTAGTCGATGCTGTTGGGAAGAGATACTGCTGTGGGCCTTGACGACCTGATTAATTTGCCTGCTGATTTGAGTTCCCTGACGATATTTTTTGTCGGCCCCTTAGTGTTTTTAACAACATACTTTAGCGTTTTTGCTGCCTCAATCGCTATGTCGAGGGCTCCCCGCACCTTCATCGACTTGATGTCCCGGTAGGTTCTTTCGACTTCTCTTAAAACCATAGTATTTTATAAATTGCCTTCCTCTCAATAAAAGTGTTCAAAATGCATCTTCTTTCTATCAGCGATTTTTCGGCTGGGGACGTGGATTCCCTTTTAGGTGAAACGGCTAAATTGAAGTCTAACCCAGAAAAATATTCAGAGTCATTGAAAGGCAAGACGCTTGCGATATTTTTTGAAAAACCAAGCACTCGAACACGTATCAGCTTTGACGTCGCCATCTATCAACTGGGCGGACACGGTCTGACCTTGCGCCCCAACGAAATGCAACTGGGCCGGGGAGAAACCATTGCAGACAGTGCCCGGGTCCTCTCGCGATACGTCGACGGAGTAATGGCGCGGGTCAATAAACAAGAGACTTTGGTCGAGCTTGCATCACATTCGACTATCCCGATCATTAACGGACTATCAGACATCGAACACCCATGTCAGGCACTCTCGGATCTTTTTACAATCAAGGAGTCAGCGGGAAAATTAGAGGGAGTCAAACTCTCATACGTCGGGGATGGAAACAACGTCGCAAACAGCCTCCTCCTAGCTTGCGCACTTACGGGAGTGGAATTTACCTGTGCAACTCCTATGGGATACGAACCAAACGAAAAAATTTACAAGAAAGCGAAAAAGATTTCGTCTAAAATCAATTTATCAAATGATCCAATCAAAGCAGTAAAAGACGCAGACTTCATCTACACCGACGTATGGGTGTCAATGGGCGACGAATCCGAAGAAAAGAAGCGAATGAAAGATCTTGAAGATTTTCAGGTCAACAAAAAGCTCCTTTCAAAGGCGGGGAAAAACTGCAAAGTACTACACTGCCTACCGGCCCACCGAGGCCAAGAGATAACAGACGAAGTGATCGACAGTCCAGCAAGCCTAGTATGGGACCAGGCAGAAAACCGCCTGCACATGCAAAAGGCGATACTAGTGAAACTGATGGGACAATAGTCTAATCTTGATTATCGTAGCTCCGCTAGAATCTGGCAGGTCTTGCAGATTTTTCCTGACGCCGGCTCCCCGCATTTTTCGCATTTCTGGATTTTAGCCCCCTTCGACTTTTCCTTCATCAATGCTGCGAGTTCGTCCGCTGTTTTTAATTGTTGGTGTTTTGATCCGGGGTGCTTTTCTTCCAGGTCGTTGATGCATTTTTTTATCGAGGTGCGAAAGGATTCGGTGGCATACTTGCATCCAGATTTTCCAAAAGGAATTTTCTTCATTTTCGTATAAGCGAGCACTTCATCTTCGGGGCAGTTTCTCAAAGGCTTTATTCTGGGGACGAACCGCGAGTCGGAGACTGCTCCGACGACTGGACCCATCCGCCCGTTCTGAGCTATCTCCCCCCTAACATAATTCATCATCGACGACTGTATTTCGTCGTCGAGGTTGTGTCCGGTTGCGATCTTTTTTGCTCCAAGCTCTTTGGATTTGTCGTTTAGGATTCGCCTTCTCAGTATACCGCAATATGTGCAGGCTTTGCTGGGGTCCTCAAAATCCTTCGCCTTCTTCATTATCCCTGCCAGCGAAAAACCGAATTCTTCCTTGAACGAATAAAGGTTTAATGGAACTCCAAGCACTTTACAGTATTTCTCCACTATTTCTTTCATCCTAGCTGAATAGGATTCTTCTCCTCCAAGGACATGGATTACTTCTAACCTGGCTTTGGGATTGACCTTTATAATGTCATTTAGCAAGGTGAGAGTCGTCATGGAATCCTTTCCGCCAGATACCGCCACTAAAACGAAATCCGACCCCCCAATAAGTCTGTTTGACCGGATAGTCTTTCTAACTCTTTTCTCGAATAGCTCAGAAAAATGGGTTTCGCACAAATTTTCACCCAGGTACATCAGCTCAAAAACGGATTTGTTATTGCATCGAGCACAGTTCATTTCAAAAAAAAGATTAGTAATAACATCCAGTCTTCTCCTGTATCGTTGCGACCGAACCGCGCATGCCATCCCCGTAAACAATCCACCAAGGTGTTCCAGGGATGTCTTCGTCGTCGCATTGGTCTTGGTCATCATCGCAGTTCACATGGAGCACATACTTGATTCCCCCGCCGAGCTCCTCCAAAATTCTCGGACTCCAGGGATCCTTCGTCTTACTTGTTCTATAGTATAAGACTACTCCTTCCCTAGCCAAACACATGCCCAACTCATCCTCGCTCATCGTGCACTCCTTCACACAGGTTCCAGCACAGTCCACTCCTTCTTCGCCGCCGTTTTGGACGCCATCAAAGCAGCTCGAGCAAGGTTCACAGGGTCCTCCGCAGTCTACGCCTTCCTCCATCTGGTTTTGGATTCTGTCAATGCATGAGGGACAAGGTTCGCATGGGCCACCGCAGTCTATCGCATCTTCATCCTGATTCATCAAACCGTCGCTGCAGCTCTCACATACAGGACAAGGACCTCCGCAGTCTACGTCATCTTCCTCTTGATTTTTTATTCCGTCAACGCATGTTGGTTTGATAGAAGTAGTTGAGCTAACAGAGGATGTAGTAGTAGATGATGTGCTCTGGGATGTGTTCTCAACTGGCGAATCTCCAATGTCTTCTGCAAAAAACCAGAAATATCCAGCAGCAAGTACTATCACCGCAACAAAAATCAAAAACAAGATTAATACAGCAACGAGAACAATACCTCCAGGCAACTTAAGACTTCCACCGCCCGAATCACTGCGGGCTGAACTACCCAATCTAGACATAATAAATCCCTAAAGGTTTCTGGCTTCAGAAGTGCACCACGAAAGTGCAAAGGAACCGCACCCATCTTTTCCGCTGCTTGTGGTCGGAGCACAATCCACGGGAGCGCAAGTCCCCTCTGATCCGATTATGTATCCTTCATCGCAGAATGGCTTATTATCTTTATCGGTACAGGCAGCAAGATACTCCCTCCCGCAGGGGATAGAAGTCGTAGTTATCTGATCTGGCGTTGAAGTGGTAGAAAACATTATGGAAGAAGTCGAAGTAGACGAAGTAACAGATGAAATGGAAGTCGAAGTCGAAGAAGATGAAATAGAAGAACTTGTTGGAGCAGGCATCGATGACGTTACTAAAGAATTTGTGATTGGATTTTCGCCTCCGAACAAAACAGGTGATAAAAGAAACGCACCCGTGCCGAATCCAACCACTCCAACGAAGACAAAAACCGAAATAACAAAAAATACAACGACCAATCTAGATGAAACGTGAAACCTGGAACCTCCATCCTCACCATTTTGATCTAATTTCCCTAATCGAGCCATAAAAACCACACACTGCCCTAAAACACACAACATATGG
>JBDREA010000150.1:0-3489 GCA_043820265.1 Candidatus Altarchaeota archaeon
GTCTTTGCCATATCGGCCGCCCTTTCCAGGAATGGCTGTGCCTTTTCGTAGCCGCCGGAAGCCATGTAGACCCTTGCCATCGACCGCAGCGAGGCGCATGACCATGCTCGTTCGGCAGTCGCGGCCTCGGCGCTGGGCGTGCTCGCCGCCGGCAGCAGCAATAGTCTGCAGAATACGACAAAGACAATACTCTTTACGATCTGTCGCTTTGTGGACAGTCCCTCGCTTGGCGCCATGATTAAACCCTCCACCGGTTGTCTGAGGCGTTAACGAATGTCTTGATACATTTTCGTAAAACGAGAGGCCTGACTTTAGCGCCGGTTCGAGCATTTTTCCCCGACCTGATAATTGCCCGTAATAATGCAGTTAGCCGGGTGTTTACGCCGGCTGCGGTATTCGTGAAAAATGGACCGGCCAGGATTATCGGGCCGATTCCGACATTTGCAGGAGCCGGATTTTGCAGGAAAAATGCTGGAAACTTCTCCGGTGCAGGTGAATATTGTAGAGCGAGTATGAGTCTTAAATGAAGCTCGCGGGATTTTTGATTAACGATTTCATATCCAATCTCTCGCACAGCTATCAAAGAACACTTACGCAGACGCGGCCTTCTCAAGTCCCCCAAACAAGCCAAGAAGACTATCAAGACCCCTAAACAGATTGCAAGAGAGAATCAACTCAATGACCTCCCAAGCTGGTCTGAAAAATTGAAGGAAATGGAAAGATCAGTTCCACACAAAGGCTATTTATCTGAATGGGAATGTCACTGGTGTCAACAACGTATAAAAATACCGAGAGATAAGAGTGCCGCTGAATGGACGTGTCCGCATTGTGGCGACAGCGGATTTTTCCCAATTAAAAAGTCGATGTAATTTGAGGGGGGAAAGGGCGAAAAGCCCCCTTACTTAGCCACCTTTTACCACTTTCGTAAACTTTTTCATCTGTTTTGACTACTTACTAAAGTAAGAAACGGGAACGGGAAAGAAAAAGCTTAGAAATGTATCGGTAAGAAAGAAACTTCCGAATGTAGTTTTTTTTTCTAATAAGGAACCAGAAAGCCAAAACGGAAACCAAAAGAAGTGTAATGAGAAGGTCTATCTATAATTAGGCTTTCCGGAAACCCCTTTCTTTAATCCCCAGCCCAGATGAGGCGTCAACCTTATTTTGGCTTCTCATCGTCTTCGGACATGGATCTTAAGGCATCTTCAATTAATGATGCTCTTAATGCTTCTAATGATGCTTCTTCACTATTTGAAACTGTCCCCTGTTCTTCTCGCTCGAAGCCAGCCTCGATTTCTTCTATATCCTTTATAATCGACTTGATATCGCCACTGCTTGATTCTGTGTCCTTTTTGTCCCGGATGAAAAGTATAACGGCAAGAATGAAGGCAAATATGGCACAAGCAGCATATGAAGAGACTACCCAAGGTGAAATCCCTTCCGTCTGGCTAAAGGAATAGGCAGCAGAGCCTGCTGCTACAGCAATACCAGCAAATAGCGGACAAGCTGCCCTCCAAAAATTGGCTTCTGGCCGAACTTGCCCTAATAATCTTTTCAGCCTATCCCAGTCGGTCTTTCTTACGGGATACCTTTTCTCTGCTGCCAGAGAGGGATATACTAAGGTTTCGTCCATACTTATGTTAAAGCCTTTTTTACTCTTACTCATCGCTCGCCTCCTTACCACTTGGAGGAGTAGAGGCACTTTCGGGGGTTGAGGATGAAGTTGATGATGAAGTTGAGGACGAAGTTGATGGAGGAGCTTTGACAATACCAAGATGTATAGCATTAAACTGCAAAACCAGTCCACAATACTTGCAGTTAATTGTTATAACGGGATAAACAGGACCCCCAATCATAAGTTGTCCTTTCTGGAACGAACGCAACTCAGCTATTGTTGGGTTGAGTATCCAATTAGTATGTTGGCAAATTGGACATCGTCTATCTTCTCCATACCAATGCTCCGTTATCCAATCAATGGCTTTGTCCATATCGGATTTGTGCATTTTCATAAGAATTCCTCATATTCACATCATCGTATATGTTTGTGGTTGGTAGCAAATCTCAGTAGGTTTTTCTGCTCAGAGTATTTTTTCATTCCACACCCTGGTGTCAAGAATTTTAATCCTCCACCCAGCTTTTTTCTTGAAAAAACCCCTCCCAGCTATTAGATTACGTTCGTGTGCCCTTTTTGGGCTGATTTTGCGGGCGTAATTCAGTGGTAGAATGTCAGCTTCCCAAGCTGGACGTCGTGGGTTCGAATCCCATCGCCCGCTTTTCGAACTAAAGAAGGGTATTTCGTGCAATTTAAGGCATGAAGGTGGATTTTTCAAGAAAAAAGCTGGGTTGGTTGAAAAAAAAGCGAGTTCAAGTGGAGGCAGACATGAAACTGCAAGAATTCGTCAGCGAGACTTTGAAGGAAATCATAGCAGGTGTGAAAGAAGCCCAGGAATATGCTGCGGGACAGGGTGGAAAGGTCAATCCAAAAATGTACTACAATTTTCAAGAACGTAAATCAAGAGAACGCCGAATGACTGATGATGAAGACCAACAGGATCTTCAGGACATAGAGTTCGATGTTGCAGTGACTTCTTCCGAGGGAAGTGGAACACAGGCAGGTGTTGGGGTATTCGTGGCGGGTATTAGTTTAGGGGCAAAAGGAAAAAGCGACACTTCAAGTAGTTCGATAAGCCGTATCACATTCAAAGTGCCTGTTGCGTTGCCAATACAAAAATAGATAAAAAAACTACATTCGGAAGTTTCTTTCTTACCGATACATTTCTAAGCTTTTTCTTTCCCGTTCCCGTTTCTTACTTTAGTAAGTAGTCAAAAACGAAGTGCGAGTCACCACTAAAAGGCAGAATGTTCTTGATGTATTGCTCATTAGCACCCTTTCGTTAGCTCATATTTCCCTGGCTGGACGTCGTGGGTTCGAATCCCATCGCCCGCTTTTTCTCCTCCTTTTTTTCAGGTTCCTTATTATTGCCCCATAAGAGCATCGCAAGGACCTTGTTTCGAGTCCACTTTTTCGCTGCGGAATCGAACGAATGGGCTAATTCCACCTCCGGAATTCGCCGAAGTACTAACGGCAAAAACATGCTTTGACCTTGGCGTTATCCGGCCTAAGCTTCGCCCTGTGTCTGGAGGTAAAAATTCGAGATGATGGACAACCTGACAGAGACATTAAAACAATACTGGCTACTGGTGTACCGGCGGCAGTGGGAAAACTGGGAGCTGCTGACGATATCCGCCGTAGCGACTGGTCTGCTGCTGCTGTTAATTGCCATCCGACGGCGAAAAGAAACGCACGGAAAGCGAGAGAATGTGCGTATGACCGCGGGCCGGTCGGAAATAACAGATCATCAAAGGATAAAATTCTTTCAGCAGGAAATCATCAAACGTGATTACACTGAAGCACGCCTCGAGCGCGAGGTCTCAGAGTTGACCGCCGACAACGAAGAACTCCGAGGCAAAATCACCGAGCTGACGAGTACC
>JBDREA010000151.1:0-5016 GCA_043820265.1 Candidatus Altarchaeota archaeon
GGTAAAAAATGGCTTGTTTTACGGCACCAGCGGCAGTAGGAATTGTAACCACAGTATTCAGAAAGAAGATACCTGCAAAATACCACATTGAATGGTTTAACACCCTAGTCTGGGGAGGATCAGCTGGATTATTTTTAGAGCATCTGGCAAGCGGCGAAATCGTACCCTACCCACCATTCCTGACAGCGATGGCGAACCCCGCGGACACGGTAACAATGCTTGCTGAAATCCTGGCGATAGGCGTGCCCATGCTACTCGCTTGCGTGGGATTATGGGCTATCATGGTGGCTGCAACCTGGAGTCTCCAAAAGGCAGCAGTAAAAACCGCAGTAAAACAAATAGCATAATCGACTAAACATCTTCAACGCCGCTAAGAACGCCACCATGCTCGCAATGCTACTTGCAGTCAGCGAAAGCCTCACCAAAATAAAATACCAAGTACTCGCCCGCTACGCACACCCACTCGCAGGACTTGTAATCTTTCTAAGTGGGGCAGGGATAAAAGTGTTGGGGCTTTAAATTCATAAATTTATTATGATCTTTTTTATTTAGTTGTCAACTCATTGTTTACCAGAATGGTTTCATTGATTAAGGTCTTTTTCGTTTTCATCTTTCTACTTATTTCCTCAGGCTGCCTTTCAGGAGGTCCCCAGGTCCCTCCTTCATCTACCTCAACTTCCGTTTCGCCTCCATTGACCTCTACAACTATAATCTCTATCGAGGACTGCTTTGTCGAGTCGAGTCCCCTTAGCTCTACTGGCCCCCAACAATTTCTGATGTTTTGCCTTGTAAAGAAGGGGGTCAAGGCGGATAGATGTTATGGTTTCGTCGAAGACGAGGAACTCATTGAGCAAATCAATGAAGGAATAATGGAGCATTTTCCTGATTCGAGGCTTCCTCCAGTCAATGAAACAAAAATTCTTCTTTCTTCGATGTGTGAGTCATTCAGCCTTATGAGAAAAGTCCTGGAAAGATGCGATCCCGCTGACATCGAACGACTCCTAGAATTCGAAACCCAGGCTACAGGATTCTCAATAAAGAGTGGGCCGGACGGCGTTGAGTCGATTTTTTCAACTGAGGAAAACTGCCTGAGGATGAAAGAAAGGGACAGAACTCTCTGCGAGACATTCAAAAAAGCAGACGACAAAAGGGCGTGTATTGCAGCAGCCGAGCAAGACCCAGGTATATGTGAGGCTAACAGGGATTGTCTCATGGGCCTTGCGATAATCACACGAGATCCAGAAGCATGTTCACTTATGAAAGATGCAGAAATTAAATCCACATGTTACTTTTTAATCGACTTCTTCGTCGACGAAGACGTCTGCGCAAGACTTGATCCTAAAACAGAGATAAGCGTCTGCGAGATGAGCAGTGAGTCGACTGTCATATCCCAGCCGAGCCCGACACCAACGACCCAAGGGTTCATCTCCTTGAAGCCAGAAGTCGATTATCTAAAATACGGTGACGATGGCGAGCTGAGAGTTACCTTCAGAAACGGAGTTGGTCGTTCTATCACCATTCAGGATGCCTCTATGGAAATCAATGGTTTAGCTTGCGAAGGAGAAATTTCATTTAAACCTGAGAACTCAATCGAGCCAAGTAGTGGGTTCATATTATCGTTTCAGGATTGTCCAACGACTCTGGACCTTGGCCCTCCCGCTTACACTGCAAAGATATCTATCACCTATAAGTCCCCTAGATTGGGTGAGATCCTATTTACCGAGGAAGGATGGATAAACGTTATAGTGGAAAAAGACGTGACGATACGGACAATGCAAATGAAAAAAAACTAATTGATTGCAGAGATTAAATCTTCGACTTTCTTTTTTATCTCATCTCGGATTTTTCTGAACTCTTCAATCGTTTTATCTGAGGGGTCATCCAATCCCCAGTCCTCTGTTTTTTCATGAGGGGAAGGCGGGCACCCTTTGATGCAACCCATTGTAATCACCTTGTCCGCGGAAAAAAGCTCCTCTGGGGAGGCCATTTTGGACACTGCCCTAGAGATATCGATCCCGACCTCGGCCATGACCTCGACGGCACTGGGATTCACAGCAAAGGCGGGCTTGGTCCCCGCACTAGCAGTTTTCCAGAGAGTCCCCCTGTATAGAAAGTTAAACCACGCCTCAGCCATCTGACTGCGAGCTGAATTCTCAGAGCAAACAAAAAGAATCTTCTTCACTATAACAACTATTTTTTATATTTTTAATAATCCCCCCTAATTCTTTCCCATGGTGAATGGGTGGAAGTGGAATCTGTTTTTACTTTTTGTTGGGATTTATCTTTTCATCTTTTCGCTTTCTGGTTTGAAGGAGTCTTGGACGGCTGCGTTTGCGGTTGAGGGAAAGGAGCAGTTGGCCAAAGATTACATCGGGCGATTTGTAGACAATCCCTTATCCGGACTTGCCGTGGGAATCCTCGCCACAGCATTGGTTCAAAGCTCAAGCGGAGTAGTCGCTATAACAATCGCCACCGTGGCCGCGGGAGGCCTTACATTGGTGCAGGCTGTTCCCTTGGTGATGGGCGCAAATATAGGTACAACAGTCACATGTGTCATCGTAACATTGGGCTATGCCATACGCAAACTGGAGTTTTCAGCTGCCGTTCCAGTTGCAATTGTAAACGACGTATTTAAGACCTTTAATGTGCTCATCTTCTTCTTTATCGAGATTTACACTGGCTGGATTAGCCGTTTCGCCGTATGGGGAGCCCAGTTTCTGGATGAAATGCCTTTGGTGGGAGACCTGCTTGGGGGTTTCCCTGATGTGGTGGATGTCGTCGTCGATCCAGTGATGGAGCCACTCTCAAAGGTCGTCTTCGCCTTTGGGGGGGCTGTTTCTTCGAGCCATTTCGCAGGAGCCATCATGATGGGTGTGACTTCCTTTGGGCTTCTGATACTAGGCCTTGAGATAATGGGGCGCTCGGTTGAGAGCGCATTAAAGGACAGAGCGTCAGAACTGCTGGAAAAGGCGTTTCACACCCCACTTAGGGGGTTGTTCGTAGGCACTGCCACAGCCGCCATACTTCAGAGTTCAAGCGTGGCCACTTCCTTAGTCGTGCCGTTCGCTGCCTCGCGCATGGTTACGTTGAGAAAAGCGTACCCCTACATCCTAGGCTGCAACATTGGCACTACGATAGACCCTGGCCAGATAGTTTCTTACCTGAAGTTCGGGGCGCAGGGTCTAGCAGTTGGAATCGTCCATATCTCCCTTAACGTGTTTGGAGTAGTGATATGGCTTGGCATTCCCTGGCTTCGAGACGTACCCCCAAGGATTGCCGAATGGATTGGAGTACACTTGGTTGAACGAAAAAATGGGGCGTTGAATTTACTTGTTGCAGTTGTATTGGTATTTTATGTTATTCCGCTTGCAATAATCTATATTGTTTAGAGGTGAAAGGAAATGAGTGCAATAAATCTGTTAAAAATTGTGAAGACTTCCCATATACTCCGAGAAGCAGTCGAAGATGCTCGTCGAATGCATAAAGAATGCGTGGAAATGCTTGAATTGGCCTGGGATGTCATGGAATCCAAGGACAAGGAAAAGGAGCGGTTGATCAAAGAGAAGGAGGATGTCGTCGATGAGCTTGAAATCAAGGTGCGCTATGATGTATTGATGTACCTGGCAGGCATGCCTTCCGGCGGCAATGTGCCCCTTGCCCTGATCCTCATCGACACATCAACGGACCTGGAGCGCGTAGCCGATCACATATGGTATCTCAGCGACGACGCATTAAAGTATCCCTGTTTGGATGAGAAGAAATTTGTGAATCTGCTTTTGAAGATGAAAGACCTCTCATTGGACATGCTTCGGAAAGTCGAAGTCGTCCTCGGTTCATGCGACGAAAAAACCGCCCAAAACGTAATCGATAAAAATAAAGAACTCCAAAAGACCTACTTAAAGCTCATCGAGGAAGTGGATAAAAGCTCACTTAACATCCACCAGGCCCTCGGCGTTGTGTTGACGGCCCGAAACCTTCGCCGCGTCGGAAAGAAGAGTGCGAGCATCATGGAGTACTGCCTGAAACCTTATCCTGAAGCCGGGGCATGAAACCCGGAGTTCTCGTCTTCGACGTCGAGGGGACGTTGACCGATAAAAGCGGCAGGTACATCGAAGATGATCTCCTCGAAAGATTGCGGGTTCTTCACAGGTCTGGATTTTCTCTGATTTTATGCAGCGGCAGAGACGTCTCCTATCTCGTCGAAAAGATTAACGAGTGGATTCTTCCGATAACCGATTTCGTCGCCGAAAACGGAAGTGTGATCGTCGTTAGGGGAAAGGAAATCCTCACTTACAATCCAAGCCCTTTTCCTCGAGAAAAAATAATCGAAAAAATCGAAAGCATAGATATTCTCGCGAAAGGAGAATTCGATCCAGCGAAAAAACATATGATAACGATTTATCCTAGGGGATTTCTTAAAGGAAAAGATTACTCTTCAAAGGACATCCAAATCCTCCTCAAAAAAACAAAGCAGATCCTCAAAGGATTCGATGCAACAATCACATATTCATCCGCTTCAGTCGATATCATCCCCAAGGGAGTCGATAAAGGAACTGGTTTGAAGAAATTATGCGAGAAATCAGGAATTGATCCCTCAACGATTTTGTTTTGCGGTGACGGAGACAACGACGTACCTGCGGCAAAATATGTCAAAAAGAATAGGGGGATAGTAGCGGTTCCGAAAAACGCAGCCCCACAATTAAAGAAGATAGCTGACTTTGTCTCAAAAAAAGAAAACGGAAAAGGAGTAAAGGAAATACTTGGGGAATACGTGAGGTAGAAACGCTAAACAAAAAAAGTGGTTTTAAGCAGCCTCTAAGCGCTTAATTAAATGAGTAGCTCTGTTGCAATCCTTTGATTTTTGTTGGTGGACTCCCGATGTGTAACCGTGTTTGGGGAAGGTTACACATCGTGTTCAGGGAGTCCCCAAAATGGTGTTATACTATGGTGAAACTAGGCTTTTTAAGTTTGTGTGTCACGCGTATGGTCTGGCGAAGCGGGTTGTCCCACCTTATT
>JBDREA010000152.1:0-5807 GCA_043820265.1 Candidatus Altarchaeota archaeon
AAAAAAACAACAGACTAAGAGTACTAGAAATAATCAAAATGAGAGACACAAACCACAGCACAAACCTAAGCCCATTCACAATAACACCAGAAGGAATACTCGTAAGCCCAACCACAGGACTATTCACACAAGTAGAATAAAAAATGATTGAAACAATGACCGAACTCACTCTGAAGGAAGTTACTCTGAGATCAGAGTTGACCCAGAATCTTTTAGTATACCTCATTGAAAACTACGACCCGGAGCTGGGGCCCCAGATCCTAAGGGAGAAATCAGACGAGTTAAAGAAGAAATCAGGTATTGAGATCAGTTCAAAAGACAATCAGATAAAGCTCTCAGGGGGAGAAACAAGCGATCAAGCAACAATACTTTCAGAATTATTCAGTTCAATCCTCTCGGCCTATGAAAGACGGTTCAAATCAGACGATGTGTGGTCAGGTCTCCAATACCCCATGATGGAATTCTATAAGAGCAACTGGATGGACATTAGAAAAACAGGAGTGGAATATCCCATATTCAAACATAATGCTAGGCATATGTCATTTGAAAAACTTCTAGATCTTTTTTCAGTAAAAACTGTCATCGGAAAAGAATGGACACCCGGCATAGTCTCAGTCACTAGCGAAAACCTGATTTTTCCCTCAAAAAAGATGGAGATAAGGATACCCATCAAAAGCATCAATGTACCCTTAAAAAAGATCATCTCCTATAATAGGGAAGTCTATCTGAGCGTCGACACTAAAAACCTCATCGATGCGCTTTGGGTGCTCGACTACAAGAACCAAAAAAACCAGTTATGCAGCATACTAGTCACAGAAAGCACCAAAGTGCTTGATTTATTCAAAAACAATGTTTCCTGGATAAGAAAGGAAATCGGAAGGTTAATGCCTCAGGAACAGGCTGTCCTGACACTATTGAACAATCATCTGCCGGAATCGACGATACTTCACGCAATCAACGTCTCACAAGATGAATTCAAAGCCATGTTAACCAGGCTGCTCGAACTAAACTACATAAACGACAGAAACCAGATAACAGCCGAAGGACTAAACCATATAGACGACAAACTGGGGATGATTTAGTGGTTTTCGAGGTATTCTCTTAGTCCTTGTCTTTTTAGTTCGCGAAGACATAATAGAAACCTTTCACGATGAATCTGACATTTCATGGAGGAGCTCAGGAAGTTGGGAAATCGCTTGTTCAATTAGAAGCCAAGGGTCACAGCGTAGTCTTTGACTGCGGGATGAAGTTAAGCGGGGAAAAAACACTTTTTCCCCCTCTTCCACCGCGTGTCGACTCCCTTATAATCAGCCATTGCCACCTTGACCACTCAGGAATGTCACCTGCCCTCTGGCGCCAGAGACCTTTGCCCATTTACGCAACAGACCTCACATTTGAGATATCCCATCTCCTCCATAAAGATTCGATAAAAATCGCAAAGAATAAAAAAGAGTACCTCCCCTACGCTAAAAACCACATCGAGCGAATGATCTCAAGCGAGATAGCGGTTTCCTATGAAAAGGAGAGGAGGATTTTAGGGGATTTCTCACTTGAATTAGTTGATGCCGGCCACATTCCAGGTAGCGCGAGCATTCTACTTGGAACAGAAGAAAAAAAGATATTATTTTCAGGAGATGTCCGCTACTCCGACACCCGGCTACAGAAAGCAGGTCAAACACCTAAAGCCGACATTTTAGTTTTAGAAAGCACTTACGGCGATAGAAACCATCCACCCAGAGAGGATTCAGTCAAGGAATTCACAGAGGATGTTAAGAAAACCCTTGAGCAGGGAGGGGTTGCACTTCTGCCAGCTTTCGCTGTAGGAAGGAGCCAGGAAGTCTTGATGATGCTATTTGATGCAGACATCAACTATCCCATATACATCGATGGAATGTCTCAGACTGTGACGAACCTATATTTACAGTTTTCTGAGTACCTCGCCGATATAGATAAGTTTAACAACGCAGCTAAACAGGTGAATTGGGTCAGAAATCATAAACAGAGAAAGAAGATCGTAAACGAACCCTGTGCAATAATAACCACTGCCGGCATGCTTGAGGGCGGCCCTGTAATGAGCTATATCCCCCAGATTGCTCAAGATAAAAAGAGTAGCATAATCCTCACAGGATATCAAGTGGAGGGCACAAACGGGCGCACCCTGGTCGAAAAGGGATATATTGAAGATGAATACGATTCAAAGATCCCGGTTGGAATCGAAGTTAAACAATATGATTTTTCAGCCCATGCAGATCAAGCCGAGATGTTGGATGCGATAAAAAAGATCGACCCAGAAAAAGTATTCACAATGCATGGAGATCCGGAAGTGCTTCGGATTTTCGCAGAAAAGATAAAAGAGACGGGAAGGGAGGTCGTTAATCCCGAACTTGGGAGCAGTCACGTGATATAGTATTTACAGTCGATGTTCACTACTCCGTTTGTTTTAATTTTTCAGAGGTAATATCTTAAGCGGTGAATTAACTGCTTTAACCAGGTTTTCTTCGAGGTTTTCTATTGTGGTGTCTTGATCTTTTGTCAGATAGGAACAGTAGATCTCCCATTTTCCCGCAAATCCTGTTGTGTCAAACCAGTCCCTCCAGGTGCGTTCATCTATTTGCTCAGATGCAAGAAAATATCCAAGCAGTTCACCACCTTCATATTCGAATCTGGTAACGATAAATGGAACGTCATATGGGACTTTCAGATCTGTTGTTTCTTTGAATGAAATGTAGACTCCCGCCATTTCTCCTTCTTTGGCTGGATTATTTGGGGCCCAACATTTTTCTATTAAGTTATCGTCCCCATTTCTTATTTTCAACGCTCTTGCAGGTATTACTTTTCCTCTGGCTTCAAGTTTTTCTCTGACTTTTAGGATTTGGTCTTGTGCTTGTTGGGATTGGCCTGGTGGATTTTTTTCAGTTTTTGATCCCAAAACATCCATGGCACGCTGTGAACGGGCGGCGACAAAGGGTACGACTATTAAAAGCTCAATAATCAGCAAAGAAACAAGAATTAGGTTTGTCTTGTGTGTATCCGAAGTTTTTTGTTGCTTCATTTACATCACCTCCCTACATCTAGGTAGACTTTCGTCTTCCCTTATTTATTATATACACATCAAAGTATATATACCTGTCGTTTATATCGCAGCATATCGGTTTTTGACTAAAACATGTAAAAAGTAGTAAAAAATATGCAACCAGTAGTTTATATGCGATACCTCTCGAAAAAAGGAAAAATTGAAAAACAGATATAAATAGCTGTCGAAAACTCAAAATGAAAATATCTGGAGAAAAAAAACAACACTAATATTCACATTTAACCCCAATTAACCTAAACAATATCACATGAAAGTTACCCTCTTTAAAGGCCTTCAAAAACCATCAAAAAAAGATTATGAGCAGGCAACCCAAATTGATTGGTCCCACATAGGTTTAAATAAGGCTAGCCTAGAGGAGAAAGCCCAGTTCACGAAATGGGTGCGAACTGCCACTGAATCCGCCCCCACATTAATCGACTTTGTAGAGGAAACCCTTAGAAAAACCCAACGAGGCACCTTCCAAGGAAATATAGTATTCCTAGGTAGAAATGCTGATCCATTTTACGTTATTGCCAGCATCCTAGCTCCCTCATATACTGTCCCATTAGAAAGGCTAAAACGCATTGAACTCCCAAGCGACATTGTGGCAAATCAAAGTGATCAGGAAATTTTTAGATATCTAAAAGAGAATGAAGCTCTTCAAGGCAATGCAGTTACACTTGTCGACGACGGAGGATTAGGTGGGACAATGAAAAAGTTAAAAAATATCATACGAGAGGAATCAGAAGGCACAATCCATCCAAAATCATTCCAATTAGCATCTTTAAGTCCTCGACACCGAACAATGCTTACTCAGAGACCTTGGAAATGGCGAAAAATATTTAGAGCACTACTTTTTACTACAAGTCAACCACATGACCGAACCAGAGCCGAAAAGTTATCCTTAGATGCCAATGGAAAAACGATCTCGGTAGCTACAGAAACCTCCAATCTTGAACGCCTCGGGGTCGGTGAAATCAACCAAATCCTAAAAGAAAAGACTTCTGAAAGAATCAGACGAAGGAAGATAAAAATGAGGAAAAACATATGAAGAGAATATGGGTTTGGTAGTGGCTTATAGCCTGTCTCATGTACACCTTTTTACACGCCAAGCATGTGTTGGTGTTTTGGGCATTCTTCTAAGCGGCAAAAAGCCTTGCTCTACTCGTCTTCTTCGTGGACGCTCGTTTCACACCATCAAAAACCACACTCAGCTAGTGCTTCACCGTTTAGCCGGCTTTTGATTTCTCGTCTCTGCACCATCCACCAAGACTCACGCCTTGAAAGACGTTTAACGTAGAGGACAGAACTTCCTCCAACCTTTAATAAAGGTTAATCAAATGGGCCATCTTCGACGCAAGCGTCTCGATGACCCTGAATTCTAACCTTCAGGTCAGTAAGCCCATTAGCCACTACCAAGAAGACAATAGGGAAGATAACAAATAAAAATAAAAAAAAGATTCACACGTAGGTAACTTGTCGCCAAAAGTTGTGCCGGATTGGTTGAGTCTTTTAGTATGAGTAGGCTGAACATCTCGCTTGCGCTTGATGCTTACACCCCTCACCTATCAATCCCGTCTTTTACGGGGACTCATGTCTACCTCTTATTTGGGGGCGGTTTCAAGCTTAGATGCTTTCAGCTTTTATCCGCTTAGGGCGTGGCTACCCAGCGTGCCTTATCAGACAACTGGTCCACTAGAGGCCCCGGAACATTGTTCCTCTCGTACTAAATGATCCTTCCCCTCAGGTAAACAACAATTCCAGTAGATGCCGCCAAACTGTCTCGCGACGTTCTAAACCCAGCTCACGTACTCCTTTAATGGGCGAACAACCCCACCCTTGGCTGCTTCTGCACAGCCAGGATGGAATGAGCCGACAGCGAAGTAGCAAGCGGCGGGGTCGATGTGTACTCTTGCCCGCCACCACTCAGTTATCCCCGGGGTAGCTTTTCTATCAGCCCGGTCCCCCATTAAGGAGGATCCGGGGTTCGCTAGACTTCTCTTTCGAGTCCAGATTCCTTATTGTTCGTAATCTGGTCAGGCCGGCTTTTGGTCTTATCCTCGACGATCGGTTTCTGTCCGATCTGAGCCGACCATTAGATACCGTTGATATTTTTTCAACGGTGTGGCGCCCCACCCGAACAGCCCACCTATAGGTGTCTTCACATTGGAGTTAGGGTTGCAACTACAATTAGGTGGTGTCTCATCGTTGACTAAACACACCCCGAAAGATGTGTCTAAAGCGTCTCCCACCTACGCTGCGTAACTATACCCACAACCCAACTACAGGTTGCTGTAAAGCTCCACGGGGTCTTCGCGTCCCGCTGGAATTCTCTGGCCTATTCACCAGAATAGTTGGTTCACCGAGACTCTGTTTGGGACAGCATGGCTCTCGTTAGACCATTCGTGCAAGTCGCCAATTAAGCGACAAGGTATTACGCTACCTTAAGAGGGTCATAGTTACCCCCGCCGTTTAGCGGTCCTTCGCTCCCTTGAAAAGGAGTTTGAGATACCGCCACTGGGCAGGTATCAGCCCCCATACATGGCCTTTCGGCTTTGCGGGGACCTGTGTTTTTATTAAACAGTCGGAGCCATCTTGTTACTGAGACCTACTGCTCGCGCAGTAGGCACCCCTTATTCCAAAGGTACGGGGCTAATTTGCCGACTTCCCTAAACAGAGTTATGCCTCGCCACACCTGAGCTTGCTTAGCTAGGGGCACCTGTGTCAGTTCTCG
>JBDREA010000153.1:0-11333 GCA_043820265.1 Candidatus Altarchaeota archaeon
ATAAGGGAATAGAAAAGGTATGTCTTTGGCATAGTAAGCAGAAATCAATCCGGTTTCCCGTTTAGACGATTTCACTTTTACATGGACACCTGCCCCCTGTCTTTTTGAGAATAGTTTAGATGAGTACGACACATTGTCTACGTCAATTTTTATCGCAGCTAGGTCTGGATAATGCATTCCTAGGATGAGATGGGAGGCTACCCGGGAGAAGAGTTCTGGTATCGGTAGGTCTTTGTTCATTTCGTGACTTATTTGATAAAGGCAGTTCAATTCTTTAAGCCTCTCCCTAAGAATCTCATCAGATTTGACTTTCTCCAAATAAGCCACGATTATCTCCGAAGCCAACCTTAAAAGTCTGATGTCTTCTTTAAGCCAATCCCGGGTTTTTTTGGTGTCGTCAAAGCCTATGAATCCCAGAAGTCCGTAGCTTGAATTCATGGGCACAACCAGAAGAGAGCGTATGTCTTGCGCTTCTAGAATCCTTTTTTCTTCTCCTGCTTCTTTCGGAAGTTTTGATACGTCTGATATCACAATGTTCTCATTTTGTCGAAGCTTGTTCATCCACCAAGGAATCAGGTTTGAATCGATTTCTTGGAGGTTTTCAATTTGTGGCTCAGTCCCCTTGGAACACCATTCATGGGTGTTGCTCATCTTCTGGCAGCCATTTTGGAATCGGAAGACGTAGGTACGGTTTACTCCGACGACCTTCCCCAGGATTTTCAAGGCCGCATCGAGGGTTTTATCTGTTTCCTTTGCCTTTATCAAGAGAGTGGAAACTCGGGCGACCGCAGATTCGATCTCTATCCTGTGGACCAACTCCCTGGCCCCCTTGATTGGATTTTTTGGATTCATAGCTTAGATTCAAGTGATCATGCACTGTTTTATAAGCTTTAAGGATATTAAAGAACCCAAAGTAATCTCTTAGGCAAATGGAAAAGGTTAACTTGGTAGATAAGAACGTATTGTTTGACCTAAAAAAAATCCTAAATCAAGAGTTACCCGCACGCTTTACAAAGGGGGAAAAGATCGCAGTAAAAGCCCATCTCGGCGAATACGAAAACCTTTTTTATCTGCGTCCCCCGCTTCTAGAAACCGTAGTATACGCACTCAAAGAGATTGGTTCTGAACCTTTCATTTTTGACACGACAACCTGGTATCATGGTTCAAGGCATACGCCAAAAGACTACGAGGAAACTGCCAGAAAAAACGGGTTCACGAAGGAGTCGATGGGCTGCCCCATCATCTTTTCTGACGAATCGGTTAAAAGGAAGGGTTTGAGGTACTACAAAGAAGTGGGTATCGCAAAGGATCTTGCCGAATCAGACGGCATGGTCGTGGTCAGCCACGTGAAAGGCCACGAAGACGCTTCGTTTGGGGGAGCCATAAAAAACCTTGGGATGGGTGGGGTCGATGTCAAGGCGAAGATGGAAGGCCACATCCTTTCCAGACCGGAATTAGTCGGCGAATGTGTCGGATGCGGAACCTGTGCTGAAATCTGCCCTTACGGCTCGATAACCGTGGAAGGAAACTCTGTCAAGATAAACGAGGAGGGATGCTTTGGATGCAACGCATGCGTCAGAGTATGCCCACAAAATGCATTGGCACCCAAGGTCGCAAGCGTCAGACAATTCATCGCAGAAGCCGCGGCAGTCGTGCTTTCGACATTCAAGGAAGACAAGGTCTACTACGTCAACGTTTTGATGGACATCGTCAAACACTGCGACTGCCTTAAAACGAGGTCGGATGATTTTGGCCAAACCTTGTGCCCCGACATCGGCGTGCTCGCATCAGAAGATATCGCTTCGATCGACAGGGCATCACTTGATCTGATAAACAAAGCGACTGGGATTGAAAACTTTTTTTTAGATATCAATAAAACCGACCCATACGAACAAGTTGAGACCTTTGAGAGTTTTCGCGGCGGAAAAAAAGATTATTCTTTAGTCGAGATCTGAGCAAGGAAGGTCTTCTTATCCTTCGCCCTATTTTCCCCTTTTTCACTGTTCCATTCGCTTACGAACCGGTTGAAATTTTCCAGTTCCTCCTGATAGGCCCCCCACATCTTCTTTAGTTCCTCTTCAGCCTCTTTTGTCATCTTCCAGTCGGTCTTGCACATGTTTCGGTAGCGCAAGATGACTTCGCCGAACGGAGCCAGAAAAAACGGGTAAATCCGGCAGAGCATCGGCTTGCTTGAATGAATCGAACAAAAACCTCCCCTCTTTTCTCCATCAAAAAACACACAACACCCGTCCCTCCTTTTTAGAACCATATACTGGTAGCCGTTCCCGAAGGATATGTCATGGTGCGTTGACTCCAAATCCTCCACGGAAACGAAATCGATGACTTGATCTATTGTGTTACCAGATTCATCAATTAATCTTCTCACATCGGCATCCGTCAAAGGAACCACATTATGCCTGCAGCAAAACCCGTCACAGGAAAAACAAGGGGATGTGTCGCTTATTGTTGTCATTTTCTAGATAGTTGGATTATCGAATTTTTTCGTAGAGTTCCTGAGTAGTCCAAGTTTTTACTTTAGTTTGTTTGTGAAGGTGTTTGTCGTTGGTCCATATCCCCTGGTTGGGTTTGGATAGTGCCAAAGCTATGAATGGCGCATCATCGAGGTCGATACCTTTCATTATATCTTCTGCTCTTCCGTAATTTCCTCGGTAATCCTCAAAGCCAAAAACAACGACGTTTTCCAATAAACCATCAAGAAGTCCCAATAGTTCTTCCTTATTTAACCCAGTCTTTTTTTCGAGGAATTGTACGTATCTTTTAATTTCTCGGATGCTGTAATCGGGCAGCAGAAAAGTGAACGCGGGATGAACGAGTATAGCTCGAGCTACTGAATCTTTTATCAAAGCTGAGATGATAATGTTTGTATCGACGACGAGGGTGATCATCCTTTGAGCGATCGGTGCTTGGCTGCTACCGCTTTCTTGATCTGTAAGCTTATTTCTTCGGCTTCCTTTTCGCTTAGCCGGCTTTTTCCAGCGAGACGATCCACCAGCTCAAGTTTAGCCACGTAATTTTGAATTGCTTGCCGGGCGACTTCGCTCCATTTCACCTCAGAGTGCGCCCTGATCTTTTTATGTAAGTCCTCGGGGATAGCAAGAGTCATATTAGCCATAAGTAAGATATGTGCACACACATATAAAAAAACCAGGTGGAAAAGAAACCTGCGAAAAGAGAGATATATGCTCCCGCCGAACCTTAGCCTGTAGGTTCAACTCCCCACATACTATATTGGATTTATGGGATATATATTATTGGGGAATCCAAATCGGTAACTATGAAAGGGGAGGCCATTTTGAGAATAGATTAATATGGCTGTGGAACATCTCTGGGAGGATATGAAGGGGGGAGATACCCGCTGGGGGATTACGTTTGGGTCATTTGTCATACTTGGAATGATTCTCTCCAACGAAGTCCCAGAATTAGATTACCTTCGCCCCCTTGTCTATATTGGCTTGATAGTTTCCATAATTCTCTGGGTAAATGCTATAGGAAATACTCTCAAAAAACCAAAATCAAATCGACAAGAAGAGGAGGATTCCGCGAAATAGAAAAAGAAAAATGGATTCAATAATATATTTTATTAAGTCCATGTTAATTCAGAGGAGAGAATTGAATGTTTATCTCTTCTTGTTATCCTTAGCAACATACGTTTTTATTTTACCACAATATCTCTACTTTAAGAATCGTGAGTTATGTAGAAAAGTAATGCTCAAAGGGAGTTATGGTCCAATCTGGGATTTAGGTCCTTTTACATGTTTCACATCCCTAATAAAAGGTAAAAAATACCCTCTTGATAACATTGATGCACACATAAAATACTTGTTTACAAAGGAGCCTGAAGAGGATGCAGTCAGTTACACCTTAAAGGTAATAATGTTCATCTCATTCTTCCTATTCTGGATATTCTCCGCAGGATATTACATCTAAAAATCTCCCCATTTCTAAGTTTCGATTTTCCTTTTTCTTCTCCTTAAAAATTGACTTATGTAGGTTACCCTAACCACCGTGCAATCGTTAAGAATCCTGTGTGGCCTAGCATCCTTGTGTGCGGCCTGACTGTATCCATCTTCCAGTCCCTTAGAAGTGTTTCAAATGTTTCGTGGGTAAAGTCAACGCCCAGGGCGTCAACGAACCTCTTTGACTGAGTGATGGAGGGGCTGTAGCTTGAAACGTAGCCCCCCACCTTAAGCGACTTTTTGAGATGCGGTACGACAAGCCAGGGCTCCGGCAAATCGAGGGCTGCGACATCTACGTTTTTTTCTTTTATTCCCGCGTAGACGTCGGCCTTTTTTAATGTGAGGTTTTTTAATCCGATTCTTTCGAGATTCTTTGAGGCAAGTTCGTGAAAGTCTTCTCTAAGCTCATAGCTTACGACCTTCCCTGGGGCTGCGAGGTGGGCCAGATAAAACGCCTGGATGCCTGAGCCCGTGCCTGAGTCAACGACTTTGGACCCGGGACCTACGCCGGTGTAGGCTGCGACTAGAGCCACGTCCTTGAGCTGCATCGTCTGGGGGCCCCTTTTGATCTTTGAAAGGAGGTCGACGAACGAAGGATTAAGCACTGTGAAGGATTGGCCGGTGTTGCTGACAAGCCTTCCCCCTGGCTTAGCCTTCTTGATGTCCGCTTCCCTTAAAAACCCATATTTGGTGTGGAAATCCGAGACACCTCGGACTAGATAAGTACTGCCTTTCTCGTCGATTAAGAGCTTCATTTTCATAGCCTCTTATAAACCTTACTTCTGTGCTCGAATGCATAAAATAGTATCTCCTTCCCACGGATCTCATAAATCACCCTGAAATGTTCTACGCGCTTTGACCAAAGACCTTTCAGGTTTTGGGTGAGGGGCTTTCCGTGGCGAGGTTCTTCAATAATTTCTAAGACCGCTTTCTCAAGTTGGTGGCGAAGCGAAGATTTAAGTTTTTTTGTGTCTCTGAGAAATTTTGATGTGAAACGGGGAGTGTGTGAGGCCATATCCCCCTACCCCACAATCTTTCTGAAATCATCCAAGCCCTTAAGTCGACCAGCCTTAACATCTTCTCGACTTTCCTCAATATCTGCGAGAAGTTTTGGATTAGACAATATCTCCAATGTTTCAAGACTGCTTTCAAGATTGTGGTAGCTGGTGATTATCTCATCGATCACCTTTTTCGGCACCTCAACAGTGCCTTTTTTCTTCGAGGAAACAGGAGGATACGCGTCCATACCGTAAAACTATAGCGTTAACGGAATATTAAAGGTAGGAGCGGGTTAGAACCACACTCAAATTTATCTATTAAGAAAAAAGAAGTACGCTGCCATCAGCAGGAGGACGATTACTGCGACTGCAATGGCGCTGTTCTTGTCTGATCCAAATATTATGGGTATGGGTCCTATGAATACTACTGCGCCGCCTTTAACGCTTGTATTTGATTCGGCATTTGAGGTTTTAAGAGATAGAAGGGTTCCACCGACGATCAATAGCATTCCTAGAAAAACCAGTATTATGCCCGCAGCTATAAGAGTTGATGTGGCCATATTTTTGATCGTTATTATCTTCTAAACTAATTATTGATGTTGTCATCTAATTATTTCCAGGCGTATAAAATCCTGAAAATGGCTGATTTCCTAGAATCAAAAAGAGATATTTGGCTGAAAAAAGCGGCTCAGCTCGGAGAAAAGAGAAAGAGGACCCTCAGGATAAGGTCCGCAGGCATTAAACCTCGTAAACCAATCCTTGTCTTCTGCCTGGAATTATTTCCTGGGCTAATCGGTTTGCTCGGAATAGGGCACATATACAATCGTAGAAGGAAAAAAGGGGGATTACTGCTCTTGACATGGGCGGTTATCTGGTGGGGGTCGATTGTTTTTTCCTTTGTGTTTTTTCCACTCGTTTACTCGGTGTTTGTATCTGAGCTCGGACAAAACATTGGAGGAAACGTATTTTTATTGTTTTTATTTTTCACTTATCTGGCTCCCCCATGTATCAGCGCAATCAATGCTTTCTTTGATGCAAAAAGAGACCAACGAGAGATATTTTCCGGGAAAAAATCTTTTGCAACAAAAGAATGACTAAAAAAAATTATTCAATACATCCATGTTGTATTTGAAGCCGTTGATAAAGGAACTCGTCGTAATCAATCCCTTGACTTGACCCCCTTCCAAGACAGGAAGGCTTCCGAACCTTTTTTCCGACATCTTTTTAGCAGCCTCAGCCGCATCTTCGTTCGGCGAAGCAGTCACGATGTTTTTGCTCACAACATCTTCCATGAGTATTTTTTTGAACGGATCTTCGCTTGGATGCTCTCTCATATGCTTAAAGAACACCAGGGCCAGATCCAGGACTGTGACGACACCCATCAACCGTCTACCCTGAACGTATATAGCCTGCTTGGTTCGGCTGAGATTGAGTTTATCTATCAACGTGGAGATTGGAAGAAAGTCATATGCGATGACTGGCTCATATTCCATCAAATCCTTTACCTTAAACTTGCCCTTCATCCTCTCGCTGTAGATTCGGGCCACATCGCCTTTTGTCACAACACCTACGAGTTTTCCGTCCTTTAAAACGGGAAGCCGGTCAAGCCTGTGGGGGTGGCTATCCATCTTTACGACGACCTCGGAAAAAGGATTATCTGGGCTGACATATTCTTTTTGCGCTAATAGAAAATCCTCAACCTTTAGTTCAGAGACAGACTTTGAGCCGAGATAACGAAGACTCAACATAAACGACTCCTTACTCACCGTCCCCAGCAACCGACCCCGCTTTAATACGAATGCACCGCTTATTTTATGCCGCATTAAAGTGTCTGCGACCATAAGTAAATCGTCTGTTGGGCTAATCGTTACGACATCCTTGCTCATTACATCAGCGACCAACATCAAATCCCACCAAATGTTAAATAGGGAAACGAAAGATAAAAAGCTGATAAAAAGAAATCTACCAGCCCCTTTTCTGGATTTTATCCTCTTCAGGCATTTGAGCTACAGATATCCCTTTCATGGCTCCGGATAATCCCTTGCTGAAATCTGCAAGGAGCTTTGGGTCATCATAGTGCAGGGTCGCCTCTACTATGGCCTTAGCCCTCCTCTCGGGGTCGTCGCTTTTGAAAATCCCAGATCCCACGAAGTTTCCGTCTGCTCCAAGCTGCATCATCAAAGCTGCATCTGCCGGGGTAGCGATCCCTCCCGCCGAAAAATTGACTACAGGCATCCTACCCAGCTTTTTGACTTCCCGAACAAGCTCTATTGGCGCCTGAAGCTCCTTTGCTTCAAGGTAGAGTTCATCACTGTCCATATTCACAATCCTTCGAATCTCGTCTTGAACAGTCCTCATATGTCGTACGGCTTCAACTATATCTCCTGTTCCTGCCTCACCCTTGGTGCGCATCATGGCTGCGCCTTCGCTGATCCTTCGGAGGGCTTCGCCAAGGTTCCTGCAGCCGCAGACAAAAGGTATCTTGAATTTGGTCTTGTCTATGTGGTGAGATTCGTCTGCCGGGGTCAACACCTCGGATTCATCCACCATGTCTACTCCCAGGGCTTCGAGAATCTGGGCTTCGACGAAGTGGCCGATACGGGCTTTAGCCATCACAGGTATCGTCACAGTATCTATTATCTCTAAGATCTTTTCTGGATCAGACATTCGAGCAACACCCCCGTCGGCCCGGATATCTGCTGGAACTCGCTCCAAGGCCATTACAGCGACTGCCCCTGCCTCTTCGGCTATCCTTGCCTGTTCAGCATTTGTCACATCCATGACGACTCCGCGCTGAACCATCTTTGCGAATCCTTCTTTGAGTAATTTCGTCCCAGTCTTAGATTCCATTTTTTGTTTCTAAACCTTAAGCGACAAATGATATGGTGGGGAAGAATAAAAAAGACAAAGATTTCCTAAAACCGCTATTTTGCTTTCTTGTCCTTTTTTCTTCGATTAAGGAAGCGTTCCTCCTCCCTATACAATACATCAGATATTGTCCTTAGCTCAAGTATGAAAAATATCGCGACAAATCCTACGAATGCCAGAAAGTAATGGCCTACTCCGGTAGCTATCCCCAGCCCCGCTGTAGCCCAAAGGCTTGCTGCGGTCGTGAGTCCTCTTACCTTGTTTTCGTCTCTGAATATGGTTCCCGCACCTAGAAACCCTATGCCAGTGATGATTCCAGAAGCCAGACGCATGGGTTCGGATTGTTCTGGGAAGGACAGGGACGTCAATGTGATTAAGGTAGCTCCGACCCCGATAAGCATGTGGGTTCTTAGACCTGCGGGTCTTTTCACGTGTTCCCGTTCGTATCCTAGAATAGCTGAAAACAATAATGTTATTAACACTCGATAAACAATTTCAGCATTTGTGATATCCACGGGATAGATTGTGAACCCAAATTTAAAAAGATTTTTTGATTTTGGCGAAAAACCCGCCGTTTCCTTCAACATCTAGGGGATTCAGCCTTTTTTCCTCTTCGAGCACCGCTGTTTCCTCCTTTTTTTGCAGATATGACACTACATCCTCGTTTTCGATTCTTGGGAAGCTGCAGGTTGAGTATACAAGAGTTCCTCCATTCTTGAGGAGACGAAATCCCTTTAAAATCAATCCCTTCTGCAGCTTTGCGAGTCCTTTTATCTTCTTCCATGATGTCCAGTGGGTTTTTATCGAGTCCTCTATTTGAGCGATTTTTCCCTCAGTACTGCAGGGGGCGTCAACCAGGACTTTGTCGAATTTTCCTTGATCTCTGAATTTCCTCCCATCTGAGTGGATTACATGTACTGAAGATATATCATAGGTTTCAAGGAGATGTTGTAACTTCTTTTTTCTTTTAAGGCTTTGTTCAACGGCAATAATATCTGCCTTTCCTTCGGTCAAATCATACATCAAGGCAGTCTTAAGTCCGGGTGCAGCACATAGATCAAGGATTCTTTCAGCTGGTTTGGGATCTAAGGATAGAACTGGATAAACCGAAGAGATATCTTGTATATAAAACAAACCTGACCTGAATTCCTGAGTTTCTCCGAGCGGGATTTTCCCGGGGTTGGTTACCCTTATGATGTCAGGTCGGACAGTTACTTCTTCAATAGAAGCCCCCCACTCCTTAAGCAAGTTCCTTAAAATTCCGAGATCTATCTTCCTAGGATTTGGACGCACATATTTTGGCGGAAGAAACTTCCCATAAATCTCTATGGGATCTATTCCCACCTCATTTAGCTTTTCGGAGAAATTAGGGGGGAAATCCATTTTAGCTGTCCAACTCAGAGAAAAGTTCAATAATCTCTTCGGGAGAAAGGGTGGGAGGCCGTCTATCAGAGAATTTCTTGGGTACCTTTGAATCCAAAATGTTTCTTATCTTCTTGTTTCTTTGATTGAAGAGTTTGGCTACGAAAGAGACATATATTTGGTTTGCAGGCTTACATGACCCGAACCGCACAATCTTTGATAGAATCGGGGGTCTAGGTTCAAAGGCTTCCTTAGGTATCACATCCAACTGATCGATCTCGACCAGGGATTGAGCGAGAGCCGAAATGAAACGATATCTCGTAGAGCCGACTGGAATGATGAGCTTTTCTGCGAACTCCTTTTGGAAGGTGAAGACGGCGAGGTCGAATCCTTCAGTTAATGCTTTGACTGTCAAGTCCCTTGAGATTGAGTACGGGACATTGCTTATTATCTTTACGTGCTTTGGCCAATCTATCCTCAGGGCATCATTGCATATGATTTCCACGTTGTCAGAACCTGAAAGCCCGCCTTTGAGGAATGGGATCAGATGGGGGTCTTTCTCTATTGCATAGACCTTGTCTACCTGCGGCGCAATCCTTTTTGTAAGGTATCCAAGGCCCGCCCCTACCTCAAATACAACATCATTTTTTGTAAGGGAAGCATAGGAGCAGATCTTATCCAAGTACTCGTCTGAGACCATAAAGTACTGATCGAAACGTACAGAATCCATAATTTGACATATATAGCCTGCTATTGATAAAAGAATGATTAAGGTGGACTGGGAAACAACTTATGAGCTAGCTAAAAAGAAATTCGAGCTTAATTATGCCCGAGACGATGAGGCAGCAGAGATGTTGGGGAACCTATTGCCAAAAAATCCAGATTTGGAAGTATTGAAATCACTGATAACTAATAGAACATGCATTGTTTTCGGATGCGGCCCCTCACTTGAAGGAGATTTTTATGGGTTATTGAAAAAAGGGTTTCTGGAAAAATCAACAACCATAGCTTCAGACGGCGCCGTCTCAATTTTTCTTCAGAACGGCTTGTTTGCCGACATCAATGTCACGGACTTGGACGGACCAGAAAAAGACATCATTAAAGCAAATAACCTTGGATCTTTCACGGTCGTGCACGCCCACGGAGATAACATCAGCCAACTAAAAGAGATTGTTCCCAAACTAAATGGCAAGATTATTGGAACAACCCAAAAAGCCCCCTTAGAAAACGTCTTCAATTTCGGAGGATTCACGGACGGCGACCGTGCAACATACCTTTGTGCACATTTCGGCCCCAGCCTCATCATTCTTGCAGGCATGGACTTCGGGGTAGCACCGGGACACTACTCACATACAACAAAAATCGAGGTAAAAGAAGACAAACTCGCATTTGCGAAGCAGCTCATCGAGGAGCTAGCAAGCACATCGGACATAAATATTATTAATGTGACAGGTAAAGGAGAGGATCTGACTGGAATTAAGAGGGTGAAAATCAGAGAGCTAAGCGGAATCCTTGAGAACCCTCCTAAATAGTTCCCGATAGTCTTGCGGGCGATTCAGATACGCCAATTTATCCGGGTCCCCGATCAATGAATACATGTCTTTTCTTTTCAGCCCCCACTCCGAATAGTTCGTCGGCTTAATTTTCTTTAGTTTGGGGGGTCGACCGTATTTTTCGTTGACTTCCCACATTCCCGTAGCCAACTCGAAATAAGAGGCACCACCCAAGGCCTTGAATCTGGCGTACTCTGAGCTGAAATCCCTGGACACCCAGTTCGCCATCTTAAGAGTTTGAGACGGAGAAGGATTTATTGTTACATGTCCGTAGCCTGGAGGTATGATGATTTTATCCCCACTTTCGCATTCCACCCAGAAGACGTCAGTCAATCTGTTATTGACTTCGGCCTGCATCAGGTAGTGGGCGGTTCCTTCGAGGACTTCATAGACTTCTGTGTAGGAAAGATCAGTGCCGGATACGAGGCGATGATGGTGGCCTGCAGTCTTTACGTGCTCTTTTCCCAGATTTCCAGGAGGAATCACCGTGATATCGTATCTTAGATGATTTCCCATCATAACAGAAAGGTCCTCTGGGCTCCGATAGAGGCCCCTGTACATAAGATATAAAACCT
>JBDREA010000154.1:0-24043 GCA_043820265.1 Candidatus Altarchaeota archaeon
ACCGGCATGCGGTCGTGGATTGGTTGGACCACAACGTTGGGCGCTGTTGTTATGATGGTGACAGTTTTTAGCTCTTCCTCTTTGTGAGCCCAGACACTGTATAATCCCGCGAAACCAAAAACTTCCTCTGTTTTCAGGTTGACATAGTAGGGCTGCTTTTTTCCGCCTTTGCTTTTCCACTCGAAGAACCCGTCGGCAGGTATGATGCACCTCCTGGTCGCAAAGCTTTCAGCGAAGCTCGGGAGTTCCGCTAAGGATTCGGCGCGGGCGTTTATGAGGGGCCTCATCTTTAGCTTGTCGCTCCAGTGTGGGACGAAACCCCACTGAAAATTATCCGCTGTGATGCTGCCTTCGTCTTCGAAAACAACAAGGACGTCCTGGGATGGAGCGATATTGTAGCTAGACCGCCACCTGGCCTTGGCAGCCTCTATCCTAAAGCGCTCCTGGATTTCCTCAAACGCCGTAAACAAACTGAAACGACCGCACATTTTGGATTCAATAAACCTTTTGCTTTTTTTATTAAAGATATCTATCGAAAAAAAAAGGCTAATGGAGATTTGGTGGTCTGCCCTAAGCATCACCCCGTGATTTTTTAGAGGTCAATCGAAAATGTTTACTACCTATGGATGGAAAAAAACTGATAGCGAGTTTGGCCTTGATTTTGCTATCTACAAATCATGTTAATGCTCAGGGTTGCTTTACGCCAAACAGTACCATTAGCTACTTAACCGAGAACACTACTCTTTGTCCTGGGCACTACATGAATAAGTATATCGACTTAACCGCGGATGACATCACGTTGGACTGTGATGGTGCGATTTTGGACGTCAACTTCTCGACCAGCGGAGCAGCATTAGATGTGAGTTCTGACGGTACGACAGTCAAAAACTGCATTATATTTAACTTTGGTAAAGGTTACCAAATTTCAACAACAGATACGAATAACATAAACGACTATGTCATAAACAACACTTTCATAAATACCAGTTACTCATCCAACACAGGAGGGATAATATCTGCAGTCCTAAACGATAATTTCTACATTTTAAACAACACATTCATTGGAAATAAAAATTGTATCCAGGTTTATGCGGGAGACAACATAATTATCCAGGGAAACAACTTCACAGAAAACCTCTTTAATGTAATAAGCCAATCTGGAGTTAATACGACATACTTAACGATTACTGAAAATTATTTTACAGACAACCTCGAATGGTCCAACGACATGATAGGTCTTGGAGGACAATACATCCATCATTCTTCTATCATAGACAACGTCTTTATCAACAACAACGGATCGGCGATTAGCATCACAGGTAGCGGTTCATCAATCAAATCAAACATCACGATATCTGAGAATATAATAAGAAATGTCAGTCACTTATATTCTCCTGCCATACAATTCACAACTGACCTCGACAACTCCGTTGTTTCCGACAACGTCATAGACGTAGTAGACGGCTCTTGTATTTGGGATGGTGGCTCATCGATAAACGTCTCTTACATCAACAACACAGTATCCAACTGCAACGGTGCAGGCATCTACCTTGACTCATCATCTGGAAGTTTAGTCGAAAACAACACCCTCCTGAATAACAGCTATGGCCTACAACTTTATTCTTATTCTAATCTCGCGACGGTCAGGGGGAACACGATAAGAGACAGCAATACCAGCGGAATAAATGCCTACTCCTGCAACAACTGCTCGTTCGAAGAAAATAACGTCATTTACACGATCAGGGACGGATTCTACATCGGAGCTTCCAGTAATGACACAGTTGTATTTGATAACCTCTTTTGTTACAGCGATTTGGAGGAATTGTTCGGACAGGACATCGACAACCACGGCGGAGCGGGGACCACAGGCTGGAACAATACCTGCGATACATATTATTCTTGGAACGATGAAGGCACGACGGGCTGCACGTATCCCTGCGCAACCACCACGACTTCTACGTCAACTACTTCCACTTCGACAACATCATCATCTACGACATCTTCAACAACATCCTCCTCTACAACATCATCTACTACTTCAACCTCGACAACTTCCACAACGTCCAGCTCGACAACATCGACTTCCCCCACTACATCGACCACCACCTCTCTTTGCACACAACCCAATTGCACGGAGTTCCTTGGCGGATGGAATCTAATCTCATTGGCATTGACGCCGTAGATGGACCATTCGTTTGGGAAAAGCCAGCGGAGAGGATACCGGCAACAGAAACTTGGGGTAGTGGTGGAGGAAAGAGATATATTTATTTGAAGACATCGGAGATTATGCTACAATGGGAAACGGAACACGAGAACGTCCACCAGGGAATCAACAGAACATTCCTCGGATGCCGATTCCTCCGACCAAGCCCATTGTGTCGACCCTTCCCCTTGCGCTCTCGTCACAGGGGGTCCTCTACGGAAAGGATGCGGCAGAGTTCGTCACCCCCCTCGTGAAGGTGCTGGCAGAATTCGGCGTCAGCATCGACAACACCGTCGCATTCACCAACGCCCTTGTCGACCAGAACCGTCGAGAAACCGAGCGTGCCAGTCTGTGGAAGCGACTCGAATCGAACCCCCCCTCGCTTGAACACGTTGAGGGCATCCCTCTAATCTCCGAACTCGAAGGATACGAACTGATGCACCGGCAGCCAAGAACCGACGAAGAGGGCAGACAGAGGTCCGCGGTGGACGGCCAGCTACGGGCCCTCAAAGCCCTCGACAAAAAAGAGATACGAGAGACGCTCAATGAGGCATCCGGGAGATACGGCGACGTCCCCTTTATGGTGAACTGGCGAACCGGAGCCATCCGCGTCGTCGAAGGCGGGGCATTCCCCATCGATATGACCCGTCACCGGCTCCACCAAGGCAACTGGGTGCTTGGCTGGTGGGAGTCGCCAAAGGAGTTAGAGACGAAGTACCATGATGGAACCATAACACGGACGCCCTACGACTCGATGACCGACGAGTCACTTCCCAAAGTGCCAGGGCCAAGCGCACACGCTAGTATCACCCCATCAGACACGGTGATCGACAAACCGCGCACTGGCATTCCAGAGCCGCCACCACCTCCACAAGTCACCATCGTATCGCTTGCCACATCAGTCGACGACCCGAAAGGACTCCTGCGCCTCTTTCATGGCGAGGGAACGGAGAGTAATCCAGCCGACATCGGCAAACTCATCCTCGCCGCCAAGTGGCTTGCCGATATGTTTCCCCCCGACATCACGGTGCGCTCGGAGACCCTCAACAGCTCGCGTGGTAACACCATTGACCCAGACGTCATCCAAATGGCACCCCCCTACCACACTGAATCCGTCCGAAGAAACGGAACCCTCGGGGAGGTGGCCGCCCAACATGTCCACGTCACCTACCTCCCACCGGTGCCGAAGACGGTCCCGCTCACCCTGGCCGTGCCCGCCGGTGCCTCGGTCGACCTCAACGACCTCAACAAACGACTTGAGAGGGCAGGACTCCCCGTCCAACTCTCTCGGCAGAGGAACCCATAACACGTATTGTCTATTCGTCATTCGAATACTCTGCGGGGGGTCATTATCGGTGGGAATTCCTCGTCTTCTAGAGGAAGGCGTTGAAGAGGACGCCGAGGAAAAGTATCGGCAGGACTATCACCTAAGGGACTTTACTTGTTTCGGTGAATGATATACCATCTGCTTCTCCCTTGTTCAATTGGATCCAAAACAAATTGTTTATTTGGTTCCCTATTATCCCATAGCTTTTCTAGGACTTCTTTCATGTTTGATTTCTGTGTTGGACCAACTTGTATGAATGCTTTTCCACCATCAGAGAGGAGGGTTGCAGCTTTTGCAAGGGCGGCGGTAGGATTTTGGGTATAAAAACCGACACCTAATTGAGATATCACCACGTCGTATTTCCCTATTAGACTTGTATCTTCCCAGAGTTCGAAAGGGGTCGGATCTCCTCCAGGCATGCTATAATCATGGTGAACAATGGCTTGGGCCTCTGGTGAAAGTCTGTTTGTCAATCCAAACGTATCAATTTCCAAATCGCTTCCTACTTTCTCTCCATTAAACGATTCGACTAACCCTCCATGCAAAGCTACCAGATCATTCCCATCTGCAGGTCCCAATACCATGACTCGGCATTTTCCGGATAGAAGCTTTTGATTGATTGTATCGAATGGAGAGCATTTACCTTTTTTAGTATAGGACTCATCGAACTTCTGCAGGCGGCCCTTTTGTCCAAATGCCGGCCCCCAAGCATCCTGCACTTTCATTTTCATTGATGAAGGTGCTTCTCCGTTTGTTCGGAGTATTTCCATTGCACGAATATTTTCAATCACATCTGGATCAACTCTCCGCCACCTAGGATCTTTCTTCCTTTGCATGAGTTTTTCTAGGAAGGATGAGTAGAAAAATATGCTCAATTATAGCTAGGAGTTGCACTTTTTAATGAGTTTGGTGTAGAATGTAATTGAGGGATTTTTTTATACCTAGTAAACCTTATCAGGAGGGTGGCAAAAAATGAGTTATCGAGACGTTGGAGAGTGCCCGATTTGTGGCAGCCGGATCTTTAGACGGGTGTTTGTAGGAAGAAACGAAGGGTTCGGATCTGATGTAGTCTGTCGAAGTTGCAAACGTAACACAAACGAGATGCACCCTATAACCCAGGAAAATTAAAAAAAAGAAAAAGAAGATCAAAGGAAAAAGGGATTTATTCCTTCTTCCTTGCTATAAACGCAATGCCTGGGGCTAAAAGTAGGATTATCGCTGGGAGCACAAGGCTTGCGAACTCTGGAGCGGGTGTGTCTGGGATTGTTGTTGTAATCTCAGGTACCGTGGTTGTTGTCTCTGTTTCGTTATCTCCACAAAAGGTTATGTGGCTGATTCCATGGCAATTTGTTTGTCCACCGGGATTGGTATAGGTCACACAAGAGACAGTTCCTGAAGCTCCTCCAGGATAGGTATCATACTCTGTCCCTCCTTTTACGAGCACTCCGTCGACTTCGGGACTTGCTGTCCAATTAGCTTGAGCTGCATCTCCTTCCACACCCACGATGTATGGTGGGATTGGCGGATTTTCTGGGACATACCCACAGTTGCCTGCAATAGTCAAACCGGTAGGTCCGGGCTCCTCACATCCCCATTCGAATTTGACGATTCCGAAGTCGAAACCGTTGCCTTGGCATTCTGTATCTATTGACCCCACACCCTGCGCGATTGCAAATGGTGCGGCAAACAAAGCAATGATAACAAGAGTAAAGAGTTTTTTCATATTTTTTTCACCTCAACCGGGATTTAACCTTTCATATATGAGGGATATTCTCCTTAATAAATAAGGTGGATTCCCCTAGGAAAGTGGCAAAAAGCCCGTCCAAGGGGAAAATTGCTCAATTCTTGAGATTTCACAATAAAAGATTAAACAACACCCCAAGCACAAGTATCTGCGGGACAGTGATAATGGGAAGCCATAGTGCTGTTTTTTTGCCGATGTTCGCCCAGAGTAGTCCGATTTCGGTGTAGTCGGTTGCGACTCCCGCCATCAGAAATATAAAGGTGTTTCCGAAGGCTCCGGTCTGGTTGAATATCTCGAATGCGAGGGGTGCGCTTCCTTCGCTGCAGACCTCGATGACTGTGGCGAGTACCAATGTCACCACTAACCCGATTATTGTTGGACCCATGTAGTCGTGGAAAAAGTCCGATGGAACGAATGCTCTTGCACCCGCGGCAAAGATGACTCCGATTATCAGCCACCATACGACCATCTTACTTAACGCCCACCCGCCTGCGAGCACTCCGTGAATGTCTTTGTGGATGTTGGCTCTTGTGAAACGATAACCCTGCCACCTCTCTTTTATGTCTTTCCTAATCGAGAATCCTTCTTCAACATCGTGTTTCTCAACCGGCTCGATCATCTTTCTCTCGTCGAGGACCTGGTAGGCCAAGCCCGTTATTATGGCTACAACGATTGCTGAGACCACGAGGAAGAACGCTTTCATTCCGAAGAATCCAAATAGAAGGATCGTGATTGGGAGGTTGGCCCAGGGAGATGCGAGGAGGAATGCAATAACTGCAGGAGTTGAAGCGCCTTTTTTATGAAGCTCTATCGCTATCGCAAGTATCCCATGGCTGCATGCGCTCATTAGAAATCCAAATCCTACCGCGTGAAGTATCGTCTTCTTTTCTGGTTTGGTGAGGAATTTTGAGATGTAGGTTCTTGGGATGTAGTGGTCGATGATTCCGCCAATTATAAGTCCCAGAAGTATAGCCCACCAAATTATCGAAATATAGTCGATGAGTGCTTCATGGAAATCGGATAATGCAGGGATATAGGCGCTTACTATGACCAACAAAATGAACAATATGGATGCTATGTAAAGCTTTTCCTTGTACCATTTAGTCGTCGGTACGGCACATTGAGGACACGGTTCTTCGGGTTCCAGATTGTGTGTTTGTTCGAACTTTTTCACACAGTGTTCACTACAGAACCATTTTCCATGTGCTGGGATGTGTCCCTTCATGCCGCAGATCGGGTCGGTTCGGTCTTCCATTTACGTTTCCTCGAGAAATGCTTCTGTTTGTGCCTCTTTTTAAAGGTTATGCCTGGATTCGAAATCACTCAAACTTATCACTATATTTTATATACTTGATAGTAAATAAATACTTTAGTATCTTTTTGGGTACCGCGTTTAGGATAATAGGTATTGCACTAAGTCGATCAGATCATAATAAGACGGTAGGATAAAGCTTTGGTTTCCCCAGCCAAAAACCATCGGCCCCAAAGACCAGACAACATAAAATATTCCGAATATTATCAATGTAACGCCGCTGGCTACCTCCAATCCCCTTTTCATGCCTAGAAATCTTTCCTTTACATTCTTCATCCCCAGTGCAATCGCTAGACCTATGACTACAAAAACCACATTTGCACCTAGTCCGAAAAATACTGTGATTATCGATGTCTCCCACACCTTACCCATCGCAAACGGCAGAAGAAGGAATGTGAACACAGGGACACACGGAGTTATAGTGGAGACAAACCCCAGAAATCCTGCACCTATCAATGGATTATTGAATTTTTCGACTTTATGAAAGTATACCTTACATCTATGGTTTCCAAACACGCTTATCTCGGTCTTGGAGAGGATAAAGAAACCAAAAACTATCGTCAACAATCCAAAAACCAAAACTATATTAGTGGAAATCGACGGAAAAGTCGACTCGAAGAAATCAAGGAATGCCGCACCAATTAAAGCGGCAATAATTCCTAAAATAAAATAGCCGAAGAACCGTCCTACCGCAAACCCTATTGAAAGCGTAAACCCCTTTTTAGGATTGTCCCCATAACCTAAAAGGATGGGTAAATAGACAGGCAGACACGACGCCAGACATAGTGTCAATGAACTGGAAAGCCCATACATAAATGCCCCAAATAGGGTTAACAAAGAGACCATATAAAAAAAAAGATAAGGAGGGATTAAGGGACGTATATCCCACCCTCGCGTATTTCCAGAGGTATGATTCTCAGAGGTCCGGTCGCAGGCCCCTTCTTTAATCCCCCAGATAGTGGTTCGAACTGGGATCCATGCCACTGACATACGATCGTGTCCCCTTCAAGTAGGGTTGGCCCACCCTTATGGTCGCATTTATTGAAGTAGGCACGGAACTCTCCTGCGAAGTTAATTAGAATTGCTTGTTCGCCGCCTAATTCGAACTCAAACGTGAATCCGGGCGGAACCTCCTCTGTGGTGGCAATGAACTGGGCTTCAGGGCTCGGAGCACCACCTGACGGACCTCCGGCTGGCAAAGGAATTGAAGTGGATTGTTCTCCAGGCATTGTGGGTTGGGTTGTTTTTGCACCTTCACCCGTCTTGGGAGGCTCAGTAGCTCCCTGAGTTGCAGTCGTTTGAGGAGTAATTTGTGTTTCAGGTTGGGTTCCCCCAAGACACCCGGCCGTAAATATAAATGCTATTGTGAAAATCCAAAACAGATATCTAAAATCGTTCATTATCCACCTCATTTGTTTTCTTTTATTTTTTTTATGATTTCTCGATTGAATGCGGAAAGGTCGTTGTAGTGTCGTGAAGTGATAAGGTTCCCGTCGACTACGACCTCTTCATCAGAAACTTCTGCACCAGCCATCTTTACATCGTCAAGGATTCCCTTGTAGGAGGTTGCCCTTTTTCCTTTGAGGACGTCGGCTGAGATAAGGACCTGGGGTCCGTGGCAAATAGCTGCAATCGTTTTATTTCCCCTGTCAAAGGCTTGGACTATCCGTAAAGCATCAGGATCCAGTCTCATCTTTTCAGGTGCTTTTCCTCCGATGATGATAAGCGTGGAATATTCTTGGTGGTCCACCTCCTTGAATGTTTTGTCGACTTCATAGGTGTATCCGTGTTTCCCGGTTATTTTTTCTTTTTTTGATGATGCGATATGAACCTCAATGCCTTCCTCCCTTAACCTGTGATAGGGTGAAAATAACTCAGAATCCTCAAATCCGTCTGCTGCAAGAATCAATGCTTTCACTTTTTCCTACCCCCCGAAAAGATACTTCAACGAGTCTATTGATAAATACACCTAATAAAATAGGTAGTATCGTTTCCGATGCTGCTTAATCCCGGCAGGAACTGCCAGGGCCATAGCATGAACCAATATAGTATTTGTAGTGTATGACTACGTCCTCTTTTTCGGGATCGTTTGTGCAGCAGCAGGTGTCGTCTTTTTGGTCAAAACAGTATCTGCTTCCCGTGCGGTCGTAGACTTCGTAGTTTAGCGTGCATTCGTTTCTGCCTCTCCTGCAGTTTCCGGCTTCATACCCCCTCAGCTCACAAAAGTTTTCGCAGGATTTGGGGTTGACTGTGGTCGTTGTCAAAGAAGTTGTGGTAGGTAACGTGGTAGGTAACGATGAGGTAGTGGGTACTGTGGTCTCAGGCAAACTAGAGGTTGAAAAGACAGTCGTCGTCTCTAATGATGTGGTGGGGGTCTCTGGGGTGGATCCACCCAGACACCCACTTAAAAGTACCATACCCAAAACCAATAAATTCATTCGAAAGTCCATGCCCGCAATACTTACACCCTAAAAGGAAAAAAACTCAGCAGTTTCCCAAAGGAAACCGATTAACTGACCTAAACACCTAGTTCCTTTATGATAAGCTTTCTGAAACCGGATTGTAGGTCACGCGTAATTTTACCAGGAGATCCTGAACCGATGGATTTTGTATCTACTCTAACAACTGGAATCAACTCAGATACGCTGTTTGTTGAAAATACTTCATCTGCCATCAAGACATCTTTCTCACTAACTGATCCCTCATTAAGGGGGATACACCGTTCATTTGCTATCTCAATAACTGCCCCCCTCGTAATCCCCTCGACTATCCCCTGGTCTTTGGATGGAGTAAATAACTTCCCCTGGCTAACGATGAAAAGGTTAGAAGTTGTTGCCTCACACACTGATCCTTTCTCGTTAAGGATCAATGCGTCATCAAAGCCTTCTTCGACAGCCATCCTTTTCGCCATCATCAAAGGTAAATAGTTACCAGACTTGATTCTACCAAGAGGGGACTGAGAATCTCTACGCCAGGTTTTTTCTATCCGGACCTTTATCCCTTCATCGCATTTTTTCCCAATATCCGGACTCAGCGGATGAATCGTAACAACCAGGTTATTCTTTTGGCCTTTAGGAAAAGTGAGACGAGGTGGGGAACCATAAGTTAAGGTGAGCCGGATAATCCCGTCTTTAAGGTCATTTTCGGATAGGAGACTATTGAAGATAGTTTCTACTTGGTCTAAGGAAGGGATGTCTTTCAATCCCAGAAGATCAACCCCTGCTTGCAATCGAGCTAGGTGTTCATCCAATCGAAAAAACTTCCCATCATACGATCTTACGGTCTCAAAGACACTGTACCCATAAAGGAAACCATAATCATTCGGCGAAATGCAAACATCATCTTCGTCAACCAGTTCCTCATTCACCCAACACTTCATATTTCCTTGCACCTCAACGACTCGGCCAATGCTTCCCCCTTATCCCAGGTCTCCTGATACTCCGATTCTGGGTCGCTGTCAATTACTATCCCTCCCCCGACCTGAAAATATGCGCTACCTTCTTTTACAACCATTGTGCGGATGGCAATATTTAAGTCGATTCGTCCGTCAAAACCCACATATCCAATTGAGCCAGTGTAAACTCCCCGCTTGGTTGGTTCAAGCTCCTCTATTATCTCCATGCTCCTCACCTTAGGTGCGCCAGTAATACTTCCCCCAGGGAAGGTGGCCTTCAGAATGTCTGTTTCAGAGATATCTCTTCGAAGACGCCCCTCGACCGTCGAAACAAGGTGATGGACCGTCGCATAGGATTCAAGGGCTGCGTATTCAGAGACTTTGACTGATCCGAATTCGCAGACTCTGCCAAGATCATTTCTTTCGAGATCGACTATCATAAGGTGTTCTGCATGGTCTTTTTGGCTGTCTGTTAATTCAGATTTCAAAAGTTCATCCTCTTTTTCGCCTCTTCCTCTAGGCCTAGTGCCCTTTATTGGCCTGGTTTCGATTTGATCTCCGATCCTTCTAAGAAACCTTTCAGGTGAAGAAGAGAGGACATGGAAATCTCCGCAGTTTAGAAACACAGAAAACGACGCAGGATTCAAGTTCCTCAACCGATGATAAAGACCGTATGGGTCACCTTTAAATTTTGTCTGCAACCGATGAGAGATGTTTGCCTGATAGATGTCGCCTTTCCGGATGTAATCTCTGACTTTCTCGATGGCCCCTATGTATTCTTCTTTCGAGAAGTTGGACTTAAGGTTCGGTGAGGTCGAAAACCACCCAAATTCTGTTTCTTGAGAAATCAGCTCCAACATCGTTTTCCTTCCCGACTCATCCCCCCAAGGTGCAGAGTACAAAAACAATTCCCCTGTTTTATGTTCGAAGATGAAGACGTGGTCGTGAAAGCTGAAATAGATGTCTGGGATGCTAAGATCGTCTCGTGTTTCGTCTGCTGAATCAGGATAAAGGATATTTTTCAGATCGTATGAGAAAAAACCCACCCCACCCGCCAAAAAAGGGAATCTTTCGTGAGGTAGAAGCCGGTGTTCACTTAGAAGCCTTTGGAAGGCTTCAAAAGGACTATCCCCAATTGGCTCCTCATTCAAAGTTACTTCCTCTCCCTTACTTACAAACTTCTTTGAGGGTTTGCCGCCGAAAAAGGAGTATCTTCCAAGACGACCCCCAGGTAGACTACTATCCAGAAAAAAACTCCCCTCAATAGAAGACATTGGCGTAAAAAGCTGAGCGGGTCCTCTGCCCCCCACATCAAGTTTCTCGAATCGTCCTTCCATCTTCCAACACTATTTAATTGGGATGCCGTACTTGGGGCTGAAGGCGTCAATCGGGCAGGTTAGGATTGTAGCCAAATCCAAACATTTGTTTCTGATGACTTCGTCAACAATCCTGTAGCAGTTCGAGGACGCCAGAGTATTCTCTTTGACGTAGTCGATGTAGCAGGAATCCCTGAGAGATTGCGTCTGTACTTTAGCGCAAAGTTCGGGTGTTGAAGTCTTCAACGCCAAATCTTTCACGCACCAATCCCTTCCGAACTGGTTCTCGAAGCTTTCGCAGACCTCCGCGCTTTTAGCAGTCTTTGCAAGGCACCTCTCCTTCGAAGAAGTAGATGAAATTTCCCTGCAGCTTTCCTGGTCATTAAAGGTTATTGCATACGAATAAAAACACCCATCCCGGTAGGTAGAATTCTCGATGCGATCGCAGACAGACCTATTCTCATATTCCAATGCAATCTCGCGCAGGCACTCCGAGATGCCAAGTTCATTTGGAGCAACAACACAGATTCTCCAATCATTAAGATCCACAGCCTTCTGCTTTAGACAATCGCTTTTCATAAAGGGATCATTGATAATGCCGCAATCGTTCAACCCAGGATATTGCCCTTCCAATTCCTCAAGATTCACCGCAGAGTTTTCAACTGGTTTTTTTCCGATACAGGCCGAAACTAACACCAATGATATTACGACAACCACAGCCCAACCGATTTTGCTTTTAGCGTCCACTTTTGATACCAAATTGATTGACATAACAGAATAAAAAAACAAAAAAAGTAGATTCGACGACAAAACTCCCAAAAAAGAAAAGTTGGAGAGGAGGTAATTTCCCCTCAATCATCCGCAAAAACAAAATTTAAATTTATTTGACCCGAACGATCTTTCCAAGTATTATCCTCCGCAGCCGCATGATCCTCCGGTTTTGGCGCCGCATGTGGGGCTTCCGCAGTTTCCACCGCAACTAGCGCTTGAGGGAGGGGCTCCTGCGTCAACTTGTCTGGGTTGGGCTTCTTGTGGTTCAGCGGTCTTCGGAATCTCAGGTTGGTTTTCCTGGATTTCCCCGATCACTGGAGCCGACTCTTGTACGGCCTCGACTTCAAAGCTTTGGGTTCCCAGGTTTGGTGCTGGGTTTCCGCTTTGAATGGAACCCAGATAGTACCCGATTGCAGCCACAGATAATAAAAGGATTGCGGCAAATATCCTCAGGTCTTTCTTGTTCAACTGAATGTAGGTTTCTTGTCTTTTCATTTTTTCTTGTTTTTTTCCTCCTTTTTTTATATGAATCTCAGGGCTTCTGAGGGGTCTATTTTTGTGGCTTTGAATGCGGGATACAATGTGGCTGCAACGCCCATTAGAACGGAAAGGGCGATTGCTCCCCCCGCCAGATAATAATCCAATGCAATGGCAACCTCTGACCCGCTTATGGTCTCTCCAGCTAGGAAGGCTATGCTTACGCCGATGATGTAGCCCATAACTCCAGCGATGAAACTTAGGACTACGGCTTCGGTTACAATAATACGAGCTATGTGCATCCTTCTGAAGCCTATGGCTCTGAATATGCCGATTTCCCTTGTCCTTTCGTTGACTGAACTCATCATTGTCGTGAAGACTATGAGGGAGCCGATGACAAGTATTACGACTGCGACTGCAAGGCCAAAGCTTTGAAGCTGCTTTATCGTCTGCATCCTAGATTCAACCACCTGCTTGATGGGGGTGGCTTTTCCTTCTGGTACCGCCTCGTTAATCTGACGAGCCATCTCTTCTACGGGGCATCCCGCACAGAGTGCAGCAACTTCGACAAGAGTTATCTTACCCTCCTTCCCTAAGAGTTTCTGGGCTGTAGAAAGGCTCATGAAGATGATTGAATCGTCTTGGGATCCTGTTTCTATTAGCACCCCCTTGACGAAGTATTCTTCTTCACCTAGGGTAATCTTGTCGCTCGCTTTTTTTCCTATTTTTTCGGCTACCGATGAGCCGATGATTATGTCTTTCTCATCCAAGTTCTCGATTTCAGTCACAGTGGTTAGTTTCGTAGGGTCAATGGGGCTCGGCTTATCCACTCTTACGAGCTTAATCTCGCTATCTGGTGTGAATTTCCACCACTTTTTCAGTTTTATTTCTGAGGATAGGTCGGCTCCAACAACCAGCACCCTCTGACCTTCGACATCGGCTGCCCCAAGAAGTTTCGCTGAAACTGTCGCAAGGTTTTCCTTGTTTTTTATGTTCCAGATATTTTCTAATTCTTTTTCATGTATCTCCTGTACGTCGTATTGAGCCCCTGGAATCGACACTCCACCATAAGACATCGAAAGCGTGTTTGTCTTGGGCTGGATCATGATATTTGCGCCGAATTCGTCGAGTTTCTTCTGGACGTCCTCCTGCATTGCACTGGTTATCGTCACCAATGTCACAATAGTCGCTATTCCAATAATCATCCCCACCACAAGGTAGGCCATCTTGGATTTTCTCCTTTTCAGGTTGTCGAATGCAATGTCGGTTAGCTTCATCTTATCCCTCGATCCTTCCGTCTTTCAACTCAATGATTCTGTCTGCCATTTCTGCAGTCTTTCTATCGTGGGTGACCATGATGACGGTCTTTCCCTCCTTGTTTATCGCCTTAAGGAGAGCCATCACTCCTTGGGCGTTCTTTGAGTCCAGATTTCCGGTGGGCTCGTCTGTGAGGATTATTGGAGGTTCATTTACGAGCGCCCGTGCAACAGCCACTCTCTGGGCCTCTCCACCCGAAAGCTGGCTTGGAAGCCTGTCGAATTTTCCGTGGAGTTCAACCTTTCCAAGCACTTCTTGGGCTTTCGCCTTTTGCTCCTTTGAGGAGATCTTAGTGATGGCGTGTGGAAGCATAACGTTTTCCAATGCAGTCAGATAGGGGATCAACTGGAAGGCCTGGAATACGAATCCAATGTATTCGCTTCGAAAATCAGCCTGCCTTTCCAGTGGAAGCTTGTAGACGTCTATACCGTCAATGGTTACCTTTCCAGATGAAGGTGTGTTGAGTACTCCAAGCATCGTCAGGAGAGTAGACTTCCCCGAACCACTTGGACCCATGATGGCAACGAATTCCCCATCCCTGATTGACAGGTCTGCACCCTTTAGCGCATCCACCCGGGCCTCACCGACGTAATATGCCTTTGAGACATTCTCAAATGTTATCAACTGCATTTTCTAGAAGTACCCTACGCCCCCCTCAATGTCTGATTTCTCGATCACAAGATAAGCATCGCCTGGTGGGTTTGCTAGGGCTATCGTTTCATAGGCATTGTTTTCTACGTGGCGGTCTAGAGGTGCTGGATTGCATCCACCCTTTATCTCGTTTATCTTGTCTGAGGCAAACCTTTGTCCGCAGTTATTGCAGACCATAAAGTCGCCCTCCTGCCTGTATCCTTTTCCTTCTCTAAAGCAGACGTCGCAGGCGTCAAATGCAGCCCTTATGATTCCGTCCTTGGACTTTAAAACAAAGAACCTAATGGTCTTTCCCGTGCTTGAGGGATACTCGTAGAAATGGGCTATTCCGTCATTGATCTTTGATATCGGTATATAGAAGCTCTCCGGGTCAGCTTGATTTCCAGTCCCGGCCGAAGAGCCTCCTTCGGAGCTGGCCACGAGCTGCAGGTTCGTGATGTCTTCGGCTTTTGTTTGGCTTCCCGAACCAAAAATCATGAAAACCGCAGCTAAGACGATCAAAACCCCGATTATGTGCGTACCCGATATCTTTAATCCCTGTGTTCTTTGTCTTTCTTCGAATTTTTCCTTCTTCTTGCTTCTATTTTTTTCCATTTTGTTTTTCCTCTTTTGATTCAATGAATAAGTCGATTATTTGAGCGAAATTCTTGTATGGTTGGGCCCCGACGACCATCTGGCCTGCGACGAAGAAGGTCGGTGTCGATTGGACTCCAAGTTCCAATCCTTCGTTCAGCTGGCTTTCCACCAATCCTCTGGTCTCCCCTGAATCCAGGCATTCGTCGAACCTTGCCGCATCAAGATTCAAGTCTCGTGCGTACTGCTTTAGGCTGGCCTGATCAATCCTTCCCTGGTTTAGAAACAGTGTGTCGTGGTAGGACCAAAACCTTCCCTGGATCCGAGCGCATTCCGATGCTTCGGCGGCTTTCTGAGCGTATTTATGAAAGCTGAGTGGGAAATGCCTGTAGATGACTTTTATCTCGGGGCCGTAGTTTTCCTTTAGTTGATGGACTGTTTCTGAGGCAGTTGCACAGTAGGGGCATTGGAAGTCGCTGAACTCCACAACCTCGACCGCGGCTTTATCGGCTTCTCCTTCAATCTGGTCGTCAGTCTGTTCCTTGGTTGGAGCTGGCCGATATTCCCTGCTTGAGACATCCCATCCCATGAACGCGGATGTCTGCTGGAAAATACCCCATAGTAGAAGGGCCACAATTACCGCAAACGCGGCTATTTTCATATTCATTAAGAAGTACTTGGCTGAAACAGCCTAAGGGTTTTTGGGTGAAACTAGTTTCACGTGTATTACTTTAATACAACAATGTTCGTCATTCCACGTCTTTTTCTTTCGAGAACCTTTCTGGCTTCAAGACCGTCCAGGACACGTGTGATTTTTACTTTGGAGAGCTCTGATTTTTCCACGATTTCGCTTTGAAACATCGCTCCTCCCTCGGCTGCAATCAAAGAATAAACGGTTTTTTCGTCCCCCTTAAGGGTGTCTTGCATTTCCTTCCAGGCATCCTGGGGGGCTGTTTTGGCTTTAAAGACTTCACCCCCTTTCACAACAAAAAGAACAGATATCAAAAGAAGTATTACTATGCCTGCGAGGCCAAAATAAAAGTAGGTTGGAACCTCAAAATGCACCATGTCACAGGTGTCGCCGCAGGTGCAGCTTGCCTGGCTCATCTCTGCAAGAGTATTTATGAAGGAAACCAGAAGATAAGCCAATCCAAGGGTTAAGATCAGCATCACTGCTCCGACTTCCCTGAGCCCAAGTTTCAATTGCATTTTATATTTGGCATGGGATAACAATTTATCCTTATTGATGGGTTGCATTGAATGGTCATTTATATTAATAAATAACAATTGTAAGTGCATCTTTTAGGTCACTTCTGTATACTCCCGGGGAGAAAAACAAGATATGAAAGAGGAAAAAGTCTCTGATATAATTACTGAAAGAGTTGTTTCCATTGACAAAAACACCAACCTTGTGGAAGCGGCAAAGGTAATGGTTTCAGAGGATACGGGGTGGGTTCTGATCTTGGAGGGGGGTGCGCTCAAGGGGATTTTGACTGAACGAGACATCATGTTCCAAGCAAACTTGAAGGGAGATGCGCTTGAATCCCAACTTGTTAAAGATGTTATGAGCACAGAAGTAATCAATGCAAACCCGTCAACCAAGCTATCGGAGGTGACTGAAATTCTCGCCACCTATGCATATAATAGGCTTCCTGTCTTAGATGGGGAAAAAGTGGTGGGAGTGGTTTCAAGAAGAAACCTCTGTCACCAGGTATGCAAGAAATTTTTTAAGGAAGAAGAAGAGCCTCACGAAGAATCTGATTGTCCCTTTGGTGAAACCGTGGGGGATGTCATGACAAAAGAAGTCCGGACCATTTTACCAGATAAACCGATCAAAGAAGCAATACAGCAGATGTGCAAAGCCATGGGTGAGAACTCGCACTTCGGAGTCGGCTCAATCATAGTGGAAAATGGGGCACAGATTGCAGGGATACTGACAGAAAGAGATGTTATTAAATGCGTCGCTGATAAAAAAGATTTGGAAACAACGACTGTCCAGGACTCGATGTCAAAGGACGTGAAGACGATCTATAAGGATTTGAGCGTCTGCAACGCGATGAGCATAATGGATCACGGACACTTCAGACACTTACCCGTTATTGACAAAGAAAAAAGACTTTCAGGCATAGTCTCCTACACAGACATGATCCGCACCATGCAGGCAAGCAGAGTATTTCAATGAACTAACGTCGGGTTAACTTTTCTGTTTTTTCTGTATTAAGCTTCCTAACCTAAAATTTTCTATCTCATCTTTCGCGATAGCACTTGCCGTCATTTCTTGCGTTGACACGCCACCCCATATCTTCACAACAGATTTCTCTTCATCTGAATCTGAATAGGCGAGAGTTAACGCCGCCGCGATCTTTATCGCTTCCACCCCACCAGGCCCCATCACCAGGGTTGTGGGACCCACATCATCTCGTACTTCAAGCAGGATGTCCTTGCCTTGCGCCAAAGACATTATCTTAGCATTTTCTTCTTCATCTCTTCCGACGACTATCTTTGAGCCACCCACCCGAAAGTGTCTTCCAACTGAAAGCAGCAAAAGATCATTTTCCGTGATCTCCTTTTTATGTTCAAAGAGGTCGCGGACTTTAATTGAAAAATCTTTTTGGGTGAGTGGGCAGCCGCCTGCAGGTTGGGCGTAATCTTTGATGCCGAGCTCTTTTACCAGAGCCATCTGCGGTTTTCTTGACCTGCCGGAGAATCCTTTGAGCTTGGCGCGGTCCACCCACCCATTTTTTTCGGCTTCGGTCTCAGGCAGTATCTGGGCTGAGAGAGGTCTCAGAAGTTTTCCTGCTAGTCCGGCTTCCTCTTCCACGGTTGACATGGCCCGCTTATGCTGGCTCATCGGACGCTGGCCGAGGACCTCACCTGTGAAGATGAAGTCTGCTCCGACCTCTTCCGCCAGACCCTTGGCTTTCCTCAGATAATAAGCACGACAGTCGATGCAGGGATTGATGTTCTTTCCATAGCCGTGCTTTGGATTCCTCAATACCTCGATGTAGTCGGAACCCATCGGTAGATAGTGGAGTTTGACTTTAAGATATTCAGAAGCTTTAGCTGCTCGACCCTGCTTGGCTTCTTCAAGCGTGTAAAAGGGTAGTACGAAATGAACTGCTTCGACTTCAATTCCCTGACCTTGTATCAACTTGCAGGAAAGCATCGAATCCAAGCCGCCTGACAACAAACCAAGAGCCTTGATTTTCTTTTTCATTTCAATTTATTGGATTATTCCTTGATGGGCTCAACTCCCGTCGTCCCGTCTTTTTTGTCGACGAGTTTCAGTCCTCGTTTTTGGAATTCGTCTCTGATCCTATCACCTTCTTTCCAGTTTTTTTCCGCCCTGTATCTGTTCCTCTCTTCTATTAGCTTCTTGTCTTTCTCGGTTAGGGCAATATCTTCTGTGACTTCTATACTAATACCTAAGACCAACACGACCTCCTCGAATGTAGTTAATGCCTGAGAGAGTGACTCTTTGGATTCGCTTCCGTTTCTAATGAGGGTGTTCATTTCGCGGACGAACTCATAGATTGATGCTATCGCATTAGAGGAGTCAAAGTCGTTGTCCATGTGTTTATTGAATGATTCTATTAATTTGTTCCCAAGTGATGTTGCATCTTGAGATTCGCCGAACCTGTCTTTGTTGAGTGCGGTTGACATTTCTTTTTTGAAGTTTTTCAGTTTTTCAAGGGAGGATGCTGCTGCTTTGATCTGGTCTTCGCTATAGTCGATGGGGCTTCGATACTTGGTTTGCAATATGAAAAGGCGGAATACATTTGCATCAAATTTTTCAAGAAATTCTCTCACAGGCAGTATGTTCCCAAGGGACTTGCTCATCTTTTCTCCTGAGGAGTTGAGAAACCCTGTGTGAATCCAGTATCTGACGAACGGTTCTTTAGATGTGAGGGCTTCGCTTTGAGCAATCTCGTTTTCGTGGTGGGGAAAAATCAGATCCAAGGCTCCACCGTGGATGTCGATTTGATCGCCCAGAAATTTTTGGCTCATCACTGAGCATTCGATGTGCCAGCCAGGCCTGCCCCAACCCCAGGGGCTTTCATATCCGAATTCGTCTTTCGGCCTAGATTTCCAAAGAGAGAAGTCTGAGGGATTCCTCTTATTCTCATCGGACTCTATTCTTCTTTCATTGATTTGTTCAAGATCCTGATTTGAAAGAGAACCATAACTAGCAGAAGATGAGATGTCAAAGTATACATCGCCCTCAGCTTCATAGGCAGATCCTCCATCAATGAGCTTTTGAACTGCAGATATTATCTCACTAATGTTCTCTGATACCTTAGGAAATTTGTCTGGATCAAGAAGACCCAGAGCCTCTTGATCTTCTTTTGACCTTAATGCGAATTTCTCGGAAAGATCAGAGGGTTCCACTCCGAGCTCTGCGGCTTTATTTACTATCTTATCATCTACGTCAGTGATGTTTTGAACGTAACTTAATTCATAGCCTTTGTATTTCAGAAACCGAAGAATCACATCGAAGGCAACATAGGTCCTAGCGTGTCCGATGTGCATATCACCATAAACAGTCATCCCGCAGATATAGATCTTTACCTTCCCTTTTTCGATAGGAATAAAAGGCTCGATCTTTCTCGTTAAAGTGTTGTAAACTTGAAGAGACATTCTTTTTTCTTTTTCCCCTTTAGTTCGAATCACTATCCTAACATACGAAGAAAATCTATAAATACAAGCATATACGCATATCGAATCAGACCAAATGAGTTTCGCTTTAGCCTTTTCCACCCATTTTCTTCTTGTAAACCCGCACACGTCCCACGTCAATTAGGGCTTGGGCTTCTCTTTTGAGTACGAAACGAGAAACTCGGAAGTATCTATTTTTCAGTTTCTATAACTGTTTTTTATTTTTTACCCAGTCTTTTCCTCGAGTAATGAACTCCTCCTCGGATGTCCTTGTGATGGGTGTGCCAGGACCTATGAAGTTCTCACCTACAGTAACTCGTTTATAGAGTATTCCATCTCGAAAGATTAAGTTTATTGGGAGACATTTTTCAGTGTGAAAAATCATTACATCATCACCACCATAATATCTTTCACAGCCTAGGTGGAATACCCTCGCTCCACGTGGAAAAATGACTTGACCAGGTTTAGATTTTCCGAGCCAACTACCCTCCCCCACACCTTTTAATCTAACTTTGAAAACATCTATTCCTTCAGAATCTTTGTAATGTCCATATATTCCTATATTTTTTGATTGATTCTCGATAAAGTGGTTTAGAGGTTGTATTTCTTCTTCTGTTAATGGCTTTTCGGATGGATAGTGAATTACGAAGGGGTCGATGAATAGATTGCTTCTATTCAGGAAGAACACGGTTTCTTTATTATGTCCCTCTTGTTGAAGATATAATAGTGTACTTCCATTGGCTCCTTCATATGTATTTGTCAATAACTTGTTTTTAGCTACCTCCAATTGTGGATAAATATCCCTTTCAAGCCACTTAATAGTGACCTCAGTCATTTCCTCAGCAGTATCAACAGAAGAATTGTATGTTCCAACCTTAATCCAAGCATAACTATCTTCTGAATAGTATACTCCACCAGTAGACAATTCTTCTTTTTGTATAGTCTCATTAATATTTTTCAGATATTGAATTGAATAGCCCCCCACTAAAATAATTCCAAACACCAACCAAACCAGCCCTAACTTAGTTAATTTGTCCATAATATTTTATTTTTTTTATTTACTCAGCTTCTTTACCCTTTACCATTTTGTTTATTTGGTCTTTGTAAAAGTGGGCATATGCCCCAATAATAATGATTAAAAGAGGGAAAAAGAGAAAGTAGGAGATAAGGTCGATTGTTTTTTCAATCCCATCCTTAAGGAATATTAGCACTGCAAGAATTATCCCCCATAATACCCCATATTTTACCGATGGTAGAAAGGATTTTTTAGTCGAAGATGTTTCTTTTTTTTCAATTTGGTAAAATACAAGTCCAGATGCATAGAAGATGATAATCCAAATTAATCCCGAAACTGTATCTCCTACTGAGTCTATTTTTGGTTTTCCAATAAAGAAAAAAGATATGATAACTAGTGTAATTATGATAAAATACGATTGAGGAACACTAATTTTCAAATCCAAACCCCCCATTTCATTGTTAATCGATTACTGTAGAGGCTAATAAAAGAACCTAGGGAGTTTCTCGTTTACAACAGAAAAGCGAAATTACAATGAAGTAAGTTAATTTTCGTTAGCTTCAATACCCCTTTATCATATCCCTAAAATACACCCCCTAAAACCCGACATATAAGGGGGGGGATAATAGGGCTTATCATTTCCTCAAGAAACAAGTTTTCTTTCTTTTTTCGCAAACGTTTTTTCTTTCTTTTCATAAAAGAAAGAAAAAAGGTTTAGCTGAGGCGGCGACATGAACCCCCTTACGCGGGGGGCTGCGTCTTTTTTTGTTGGACGTTGCAGCCCGCTACATAGCCGTGCTGTCACCTCAGCGTAGGGTTGTACTGGCGTATGTAGCTGAGGTGGGCGACGACTGGAAGGAGTCGTATCCACCTCAGCGAAAGTATGCAACTGAGGCAGCCGACGATAGTCGGTTCCACCTCAGCGAAAGTATGCAACTGAGGTGGGCGACGATACTCGCATCCTCCTCAGCGAGATGTATAATTTTATGGGCAGATAAAATATTAAAGAATAAGTTTTTTTTGGATGGTCTTAAATATGCCATTCACATTCTTTTTCGCAGTGTTCGCATGGGTCCTTGTATCTGACAAAGGCTCCTTCTGTCACCTTTATTCGCCCCTTGGTGCATACTACGGTCGAGTTTTCAGGGATGTCATCGATTATCACAGATAATGCGCCAACTCTGCTATTCTTTTTTACGGTTACTGGACCAAGTATCGCTGCTCCCACACCTACCACCACGTTGTCCTCGAGGGTGGGGTGTCTTTTTTCTCCTTTTTTGTCCCTCCACCATCCGTGTCCTCCCAAAGTCACGTTCTGAAATAACATTACGTCGTTTCCGATTTCTGCTGTCTCCCCTATTACAACTCCTGTGGCGTGGTCGATGAAGAATCGTTTGCCGATCTTTGCTCCGGGATGGATCTCTGCTCCAGTTAGAAATCGTCCAAGATATGAGATCGCCCGGGGGATGAATGGTACTCCCAGTTTGTGTAATACATGGGATATTCTATAAAGGAGTATTACTTGTACTCCAGGATATAGGATGACCTCTAATCCGGATAATCCTTTCCTTAATGCTGGGTCCTTTTCAAAAGCTACTTGAAAGACATCAAACATCGCCTGGCTCCCGTTTTTCGTATAGTTTCGTTGAGAGGTATCTTTCTCCAGTGTCTGGTAATACTACGACTACTCTTTTTCCTTTTCCGAGTTTTTTCGCGACTTGAAGGGCTGCCCATGCAGCGGCGCCAGATGAGATCCCGACTAGTAGTCCTTCTTCTTTTGCCAATCTCTCTGAGGTGGCAAAAGCGTTTTCGTTTGAGACTTTGATCGTCTCGTCAATTAATTCCACTTCTAGGATGTCGGGTATGAAGCCCGCACCTATTCCCTGAATTTTATGGGGGCCTGGGCTTCCCCCTGAGATAACAGATGAGCCTTCTGGTTCTACTGCGATGAATTTGGCGTTTGGAAGTTTTTCTTTTAGAACGGATGCCACCCCCGTAATTGTTCCACCTGTCCCGATTCCAGAAACGAATGCATCGAATGTTTCTACTTCTCTTAGCAATTCTTGGGCTGTGGTTTCTTTGTGGGCTTTTACGTTGGCCTTGTTTTTGAATTGCTGGGGGATGAATACGTTCCCGTCTTCGGCTCCGAGTTCGTCGGCTTTTTCGATTGCTCCCTTCATTCCTTTTGCACCTGGTGTGAGGATGAGTTCAGCTCCCAGTGCACTGAGGATTTTTCTTCTCTCTAGACTCATGGTGTCGGGCATTGTTAGCTTCAACTTGTAGCCTTTCACTGCGGCAACCATTGCCAGGCCTATGCCTGTGTTTCCTGACGTGGGTTCGACAATGACGCTTTCTGGTTTTAGTATCCCTTCTTTTTCTGCTTCCTCTATCATGTAGAGGGCTATCCTGTCTTTGACTGATGCAGCGGGATTGAATGCTTCGATTTTTGCAACAACCTCGGCGTCATCTGGCCCTGTTAACCTATTTAGTTTCACGTGAGGTGTGTTTCCGATTGTTTTGTTTATGTTTTCATATATCATCTTATCACCTTTTTGATATGTTTTGAGATATAAAAAAGAATGTTGTTTGGGGGGTCCTGAAAAAATAGTTTGAAGTTAGGGTGACTAGGCCCTACACTGGCAGAACTGACTGCACTTGTTGGATTTCTTATTTAGGGTATTTATCCAAGACTTCATTTTTAACGATTGTTAATAAAGTAATAGATGGGTTTAAAAACAGCTACTATCTTGATTGAAAGTCGCAGTTGCCAAAATCGGCATTGACAAGAATTTAAACACTGATGTTAACAATAGTTAAATGATTTTTATTTTTACAAGAATCGATCCATTAAGATTGTTGAAATGAAACTACCTTGTGAAAGCGCAGTATGGTATACTCTGCCCAAGATAAGGGCAGAAATTACTCAAGAACTAGTCAAACGGGGGATGAAGCAGAAAGAAGTCGCAGATGTCCTCGGTGTTACTCCAGCCGCAGTATCCCAGTATTTACATAAGAAACGTGGTGGGATTAAGAGTCAGAAGTTGACTGATAAGAAGGATATAGATGAAGTGGTGAATGGTATAATGAATTCCTCAAAACCGAGTCTCATCGAAAAGACTATCTGCAATTGCTGCATGAACACAAGAAAATAAATATCCCCCCAGCTGAGCTGGGGGGTATTCACGGTTTGGCGTAGTCTGTTAGTTTGGTTTGGCCTTTTTTTGGTGGTGTGTGTTTGGTGCTTTGGGACATGCGGATGTAGTGCCTCACGGTCTTGCTGTTGACGG
>JBDREA010000155.1:0-15755 GCA_043820265.1 Candidatus Altarchaeota archaeon
AGGACCGGCTTTCGGGAGGACGGCACTCTTCTCTTCGAGGAGTTCGAGTGCAACTTCCTCGTCGGTGCATATGTGGACATCGCCGACCGGGTGGTCACCAAGAGCAGCTACCTGGCCGCCGGGCCCTACCGGGTTCCCAACGTCAAGATCGTGGCGCGGGCGCTGCTCTCTCATACGACGCCGAAACACAAACTCGCAGAAGAAGTAATCAAAGAATATGTTTAACTAATATGATGCCTCAAACTGCCGAGATAGTAAAAATCGCAATAGTCGGTGCAAGACATAACTCGGAAAAAGTCATAAACACCCTACACAGCATGGGAAGCCTTGAAATCCAGGAGGTGAAGGATGATAGATTACAAAGAGAATCCCCGCACGACTCCTTTGGCGAAATCTCCGAGCAACTTCTAAAATTGCAGTTGATAGAAGGGAACCTGCCGCCCCAAAAAGAATCCATCCCACAAAAAGTTCTTCCTCTAAGGGTCCTATTGAAAAAGGCAGTTAACCTAGATATAGACCATGACATCTTAGAGATAAATAAAAGAAAAAAAGAGATCTTGGAAAGAAGAGAACAAATAGAAACATCCCTTCTACTCCTAAAGGACCTGACAGTTTTCCACACAGACCTATCCACTCTGGAAAACCCACTAACCGATGTTTTCGTAGTAAAGGCCAAAAAGACAGCCATAGAGCAAATTGATGGAAAAATATCCAAACACACAAAGGCGTACTCAAAAATTGAAAAACCCCTGGAAAAAAAGGGGAAAATCACTTTATATGCCATAGACAAAAGAAAGGCCCCCCAAATCGCAAAGATCTTTGACGAAAGCAACGTTGAATATTTCACGCAAAAAGAAATCTTCCAGTTCAAGGGCAAGCCAAAAAAGCTCCTAGAAGAACGAGTAAATGAAATGAAAGCAATGGATCTCGAAGAAAAAAACCTCGAAAAAGAACTTCAGAAGTTATCGGAAAAACATTTTTCCATAGTCTCGGCTTATCGAGAAATGCTTGAGATAGAGGCTGAGAGAGCCCAACTGCCTAAAAATTTCAGAAGGACCGAAAACCTGTTCCTAATAAATGCATGGGTGCAAAAGGAAAACCTGGAAAGGATAAAAACAGAACTGGAGAAAAAACTCAAAGGAAAAATCCACCTCGAACAGCAGGAGACAGCAGAGGAACCCCCAGTCGTCCTAAAAAATCCCAAGGTGATCCAGCCATTCGAGTCTCTCGTCGACTTCTTCGCTCTCCCAGGCAAAGGAGAACCCGACCCGACAATCTTTCTCGCGCTCGGCTTTCCCATTCTGTTCGGGATGATGCTGGGGGATGCTGGCTATGGATTAGGGGCACTTCTTTTAGGATCCCTCATCGCAAAAAAGACGACGGGCATCATGCAATCCCTTGGAAAAGTATGGGCATATGCTTCAATACCAACGATAATATTCGGTGTAATCTACGACGAATATCTCGGATTCGCACATCACGAACTGATAGGATTCCAGCTCTACCACCCACCCCTCGAAAGACTGCACGAATTAAATGCTATCTTGTTGCTTTCGATTTTCGCAGGCATCCTGCACATGGCTATAGGATTTCTCATCGGATTTTTCGCCAACTGGAACCACCACAGAAGCCATGCATGGGCGAAACTGGGGTGGTTCGGCTTAACAGTATCAGGTCCTGCATTGGTTGCGATACTGGTATTTGAGACATTGTCTTCGGCCTTCCTTTGGCCTTCTTCATTAATTGCCTTGCTTGGATTAATCGCCATAGTCAAAGCCGAAGGAATATTTGGATTAACAGAGATCCCAGGATTGGCAGGCAACATTCTATCGTACGCAAGAATAATGGCTGTGGGAATGTCTTCAGTTGCATTAGCCCTTATAATAAACGAACTATTCACCTTCGAAGATCTGAGCCTTTCGCTTATCATCACTTTCCCAATATTTCTCCTACTTCACTTCGGAAACCTGGTTTTAGGCATATTTGAATCATCCATACAGGGAATCCGACTAAACTACGCAGAATTCTTCTCCAAGTTCTATGAGGGAGGGGGAAGAGCCTTTAAACCATTCACTTACACTCGCACTAACACAATCGAATAAAAAAAATATATCGGAGGAAAAAACAAAAAAATGGACGTAGAAACAGGCTTAATAGCCCTCGGAGCAGCGATCTCCGTATTTGGAGGAGCCCTTGGAACAGCTTGGGCGCAAAGCGCAATAGGATCGGCGGGAATGGGTGTATTAGCAGAAAAACCAGAGCAGTTCGTAAAAGTTATGCTCTTGGTCGTAATCCCTGAGACGATAGTCATCCTAGGATTCGTTATCGCATTCTTCCTCATCGGAAAGATACCGGCACCAGTTCTCTAAATAGAATCTCCTAAAGGGATTAACAAGGGGTTAAAAAGTGGGACTTAACGAGCTGGAAGAGGAGCTTACCGCCAACGCAGAAAAAGAGATTTCAGCGATAAAAAACGCAAGCGAACACCAGGAATCATCTATCCTGTCGGATGCCAGAAACAAAGCAAAAGAAATCAAAGCAGAAGCATTATCCGAAGGGAAAGCACGAGCTGAAAGCGAGAGAAGAGGAGCCTTGGCTTCGGCCCGCCTTGAGGCTAAAAGAATCCTCAATCAGGCAAGAGAGGAGGCAGTAAATGAAAACCTCAATGAGATAAGAGAAGTTCTATCCCAGATAAGAGATGATAATAGATACCCAAAGATACTGCAAAATCTTGTAGACGAAGGATTGAAGGAGCTGGGAGATGATTCAACCGTTTACGTAAACAAAGGCGATGAAAAACTGGTGAAGGCGAAGAAGATATCTGAGAAGGAAATCGAGTCCGTGGGCGGGGTGATAATCGAGTCATCTGATGGAAGAATCAGAGTTGACAGCACAATCGACAGCCTATTTCACCAAAAGACGGAGTATTTACGCAGACAGATATTTAGCGAACTCTTCGGTAAGGAGGCAGAATAGATGAATTTTTATTTGAGCGAACACATCCAAAAAGCATCTATTTCCCTGCGGCGACCCCAGATATTCGGATACTCCAATGCAAGGATCAGGGCTATGCGAACTGAACTACTGGACCAGAAAACTTTGGATGAAATGATATACGCAAAGACTATTCCAGAAGTAGCTGTGATCCTTGAGCGAACAGTCTATAAAAAGAGTATTCTGGAAAGCGCCCGTGGAAGTTGGCGCGGAGCAGATTTAATAGAGATTTCAATTGGAGCGCATTTCGCCGAAACCTGCCAAAAGCTCAGAAGAATAGTGCCTGACCGTTCAATTGTTGCATTAGATGCGCTTTTGGGGAAATGGAACGTCCACAACGTAAAAACAATCATTTTGGCGAAAAAACTCAAACGCGCACCCGAAAAGATCAGACCCCTTCTTGTACCTGCCGGCACCTTGACACCTAAGAGATTGGAAAGGTTGATTGCAGCTGAAAGCGTCGAAGACATGGCACATGAGCTAAGAGACAAACCTTACGGAAAACTCATTAAAGACAATATTGAATACGACGAAGAAGGCAAGTTAAACGCGAACAGGTTGCTTGAGGAACTGGATTTCCACTATTACCGGCAGCTATTAGAAAACATCAAGCCAGTAACGGAGAGCAGAAAGAAATCTCTCTACGCCATTAAAACAGAGATTACAACGAAAAACCTGATGACCATTCTCAGGGCTAAAGCGGAGGAAGTGTCTCCGGAGAACATTCGAAGACTTCTGATACCAGGGGGAAGAATCACAAGAAAACGTATAGATGATTTCATATACGCCAAAGACATCGGCGAAGTTGTCTCTCTCCTAAAAAAGATTAAATTAGAGGATGCATACGAAGCATATGAAAAAGACCGCTCACTTTCGCACTTTGAAGTAGCCCTGGAAAAAGAGCTGATAAAAGAGAGTACGAGAGCGTTTCAACGAACCATCCTATCTTTTGGAACCGCTATCGGTTTTCTGCAGCTGTTGGATACAGAAGGGGATAACATTCGAAAGATAGTTAGGGCGAAAGAACATGATATCCCAGCTGAAAAGGTAAAGGAGATGCTAGTCATAATCTAAGAAAAAATGGCTGAATCAGAAGGTGGAATCGACAGCATAGTCGTATTAGGGGATAGCATAATGACAGCTGGATTCAGGCTTGCAGGTGTAAGAGATACGGTTGTAGTCGAAGAATCTGAAATGGAAGAAATACTATTGGAGACCATGGATCAAGAAAACATTGGATTAATTATCATTAGTGAAAGAAGCTTTGAAAACATGAACTGGAAGACAAAAAAGAGAATAGAGGCCACGGCAAAACCGGTGGTGATCCCCGTTCCAGACCGGAAAGGGCCAATCGAAGCAGAAGAATCGCTTCGCGAATTGGTACGCAGGGCCATGGGATTGGATTTAATGAAAATCGAGGTATAACAAAGATGGGAGTATTAGAAAAGATTGTGGGCCCGGTGGTTGTAGCAGACGATATGCTGGGTGCAAGGATGTTTGATGTCGTATATGTGGGCGAAGAACAGCTCATAGGTGAGATAATCAGGTTAAAGAGAAACAAGGCAACGATTCAAGTATATGAAGACACAGGCGGGATAAAGCCTGGAGAAAAAGTCGAGTCAACAGGTAAACCGTTGTCTGTTGAACTTGGACCCGGTCTTTTAACCTCGATTTATGACGGAATCCAAAGACCCCTTCCCCAGCTAGAAAAGGAGTCGGGAAATTTCATAGCCAGAGGGATCCATGTCTCAGCTCTGGACCATAAAAAGAAATGGGATCTGAAACCTCTGGTGAAGAAAGGAACAGATGTGGTAAAGGGTCAGATAATCGCAGAAGTGGATGAAACAGATGTCATCTCCCATAAGCTACTAGCCCAAAATAAGGGAACCATCACTGAAATCAACGCTGGAAAATTCACAATCGACGAACCCTTCTACAAACAAAAGATTGGAAAAAAGGAATTAGACGGCGTAATGCTGACTGAATGGGGAGTTAGAGAGCACCGCCCATACGCGAAAAAACTCGATCCAAACACACCCCTAATCACTGGGCAAAGAATCATAGACACGTTCTTTCCGATAGCCAAAGGGGGGACAGCGTGCATCCCAGGGCCCTTCGGCTCAGGAAAAACCGTAACCCAGCACAGCCTAGCTAAATGGAGCGACACACAGATCGTAGTTTATGTGGGATGCGGTGAGCGAGGAAACGAGATGACGGACGTCTTAAAGGAATTCCCTGAACTCGAAGACCCCCACACAGGAAAACCCCTTATCGACAGGACCATACTTATCGCAAACACGTCAAACATGCCAGTGGCCGCAAGGGAAGCATCGATCTATACCGGCGTCACCCTCGCAGAATACTACAGAGACATGGGATACGACGTCAGCTTAATGGCTGATTCCACTTCCAGATGGGCGGAAGCGATGCGTGAGATAGGAAGCAGATTGGAGGAGATGCCGGGCGAAGAAGGATACCCAGCTTATCTTGGGAGACGGCTTGCCGAATTCTACGAGCGCTCAGGCAGGGTTGTGTGCTTGGGTGACGATAATCGAATGGGCTCCATCACGATGATCGGTGCGGTGTCGCCTCCGGGAGGAGACATCTCTGAGCCGGTCTCACAAAACACCCTGCGTGTTACAAAGGTGTTTTTGGCTTTGGACGCAAGCCTCGCTTATAAGAGGCACTTTCCGGCAATCCATTGGCTCAACAGCTACAGCCTCTATCTGGATAACCTAGAGGACTGGATGTTGAACAACATCTCTGCCGAATGGACTCCTATGAGAAAGAAGGCTATGGGATTGCTTCAAAAGGAATCAGAACTCCAGGAAATCGTTCAACTTGTAGGGCCAGACGCCCTCCCCGAAAAAGAGCAGGCCATACTCAATGCCGCAAGAATGATCAGAGAAGACTATCTACAGCAAAGCGCATTCCACGAAGTGGACGCCTTTGCAAGCCTAAATAAACAAAGCAAGATGCTCTCAGTCCTTCTTCGATACTACGACCAATCGATTTCGGCAATCGAACTGGGAGTGAGATTCAAGGAATTGATGACCATGAAGATCAGAGAGAGGATCGCCCGTATGAAGGAGATCCCAGAAGAAAAACTAGCCGACATTGATAAGCTTTCCAAAGAGATGGATTCGGAATTCGATTCTCTAACTAAGGTGAAATAAGATGTTAAAGGAATACCAGACGATAACTGAGATAGCAGGACCCCTCGTATTCGTTGAAGGAGTAGACGACATCGGATACAACGAACTAGTCGAGGTGATACTACCCAACGGCACAAAACAGATGGGGCAGGTGCTTGATACAAGAAAGGGATTGGCCGTAGTCCAGGTTTTCGGCTCGACCGCCAAGCTTGACGTGAAGAACTCAAAGGTCATCTTTTTAGGCGAAACCATGAAGATAAACGTCTCAGATGAGATGCTTGGAAGAGTCTTCAACGGCCTAGGACAGCCCATCGACGGAGGACCAACGATAATATCAGATACAAGATTGGATATCGCAGGGATGTCAATCAACCCTTATTCAAGGGAAAGACCCAGAGACTTCATCCAGACAGGTATAAGTCCGATAGACGGACTCAACACGCTCGTCCGGGGACAAAAGCTCCCCATATTCAGCGTCTCCGGCCTCCCCCACAATGACATCGCAGTACAGATAGCAAGACAGGCAAAGGTCCTCGGAGAAAAGGAGGACTTCGTGGTCGTATTCGCAGCAATGGGTATAACCCATGAGGAAGCCAACTTCTTCATCCGCGACTTCGAAAAGACCGGCGCACTTGAAAGAGTAGTATTCTTTTTAAATCTGGCAGACGACCCGTCCATTGAAAGACTTATCACACCAAGGCTTGCCCTCACAGCAGCTGAGTACCTAGCCTTCGAAAAAGACATGCAAGTTTTAGTGATTTTAACTGACATGACAAACTACTCCGAGGCCCTCAGAGAAATCGCAGCCGCGAGAACTGAAGTACCCGGAAGAAGGGGTTATCCAGGCTACATGTACACAGACCTCGCATCGATATTCGAGCGAGCAGGAAGGATCAAAAACAAGAAGGGAACAGTTACCCAACTCTCAATCCTCACGATGCCAGGCGACGACATAACACACCCCATTCCAGATCTGACAGGCTATATCACTGAAGGTCAAATCGTTCTGAGCAGAGACATCCATAGGGCAGGTATCTATCCGCCAATCGACGTATTACCGTGTCTTTCAAGGCTTATGAACGCCGGGATCGGGAAAGACAGGACGCGTGAAGACCACAAGATGCTGTCCGACCAGCTCTACGCCATCTACGCCGAAGGAAGAGACCTTAGAAACCTTTCTGCGATAGTTGGAGAAGAGGCATTAAGCGACATTGACAAGTTATTCTTGCAGTTTGCAGCCAAATTCGAACAAGAATTCATACAACAGGCAAAATCAGAGGACAGAAGCATCGAAGAAACACTGGATCTGGGCTGGAAGCTTTTGTCGTCCATCCCAGAAGGAGAGCTGAAGAGAATAAAAAGAGACTACATCGCAAAGTACGGCCGAAAATTCAGAGAGAAAAGAGAAGAAGATGCGACAGAAAAAGAAGAGGGAATAAAAGAAAAAAAAGAGAAACCAGAGAAGAACTCAAGCCCAAAGAAGGCTAAGAAGTAACCAATAAATCCAAAGAATTGCGATGAAGGAAACAATCAATCCCACCCGAATGGAGCTGATAAAGATAAAGACAAGGATCAAGCTAGCATCCAAAGGGCATCAGCTTCTCAAAAAGAAAAGGGATGTCTTGGTCTTGGAGTTCATGGACATCCTCAACCGCTCCAAATTCATCCGCGAAAAACTGAACGAACAGATGGCAGAAGCCTATGCCTCGCTTGCGATAGCCTCGGCATATCATAATATCTTCGATTTGGAGAACGCCATTCTTGCGGTAAAAAAGGTCTCAGGTATCTCAGTAAAAGTAAAAAACGCGATGGGAGTAAAGATCCCGATACTGAAAAAGACGACCGTGAAAAAGCCCTGGGGAGAAAGAGGATACAGTGTGATCGGAACATCAGCCAAAATCGATGCAGCAACCAAAAACTTCGAAGAAGCACTTGCGATAATCGTTGAATTAGCCGAATCAGAGGACGCGCTAAAAAAGCTCATCCGAGAAATCGAAAAAATCAAAAGACGAGTCAACGCACTAGAAGAAGTAATCCTTCCCACACTGCGAAGGCACGCAAAGATAATAACGCTGCGACTGGACGAAATGGAACGAGAAAGCTTTTTCACACTCAAACTCATAAAAGACCAGATGGCAGCCGCAGAAGAAGCGGAAGCACAAGCTGGTTAAAAGGATTTATTCAGTCGTGTCTGAAGTATTTTTCGCTTCGGCCAAGAGCTTTTCTCAGGGTAAGAAGTCTAAGCCATAAGTGGACTTCTCTGATGGTGATCATCCCAACAACAGTGTCTTTGTCTGTTATCGGAAGGCGCCGGATGTTTTTTTCTTTCATGACTTCGCTTGCCTCCTCGACCGGCGCATCAAGAGGCAGGGATACCACAGGTTTGGTCATTACGTCTTCGACTTTAGTTTTACTGGGAATCAGATCCTTTGCTGCCACGCGTTTGACGATGTCTCTTTCAGTTATTATGCCAACGTCTCTTATCTTCATGTTGCCGTCTTGAGAAGTCACGATTAGACAGCCAATACCATGGTCTGCCATCAATTGGGCAACCCTTTTTATCGAGGACCTGCTTTCGACACAGAAAACGGGCGAACTCATGATTTCACTGACAGAAGTCATAGTGGAAGATATAAGTCACTAATAAATAAAGAATATGTAGTCGACTAACAGATATTTGCCCCTATCCCCTGCATAATAGTCTTAAATTCCGGGAAAGTCACGTCAATGTATTGTGCCCCCTTGATTTTCGTTTCCCCAGAAGCCTTTAAACCCGCGATTGCCAAAGCCATTACTACTCTGTGGTCTTTCCATCCGTTCAATTTTCCACCTACCAAAGGACCCCCTTCAATAAGGAGACCATCTTGTCTTTGCTCGACGTAAGCCTCCATTTTAGCAAGCTCAGTTGCCATAGCATCTATTCGATCACACTCCTTAAATCTGGCGTGCTCTACGTTCTCAAGTATTGTCTCACCTGATGCGCAAGCTCCAAGGACTGATACGATAGGGACCAAATCTGGAGCATCAGACAAATCGAAAACTCCCCCATGGAGTTTTCCATCCCCCCTGACCCGGATGCTGTCTCGGTCAACCTCCAAGTCGGCACCCATCACCTGTAAAACCTTCAGTATTTGCTTGTCTGCCTGCTTTGAATCCCTAAAAAGGTTCTTCACCGTCACATCGCTTTTTGTAAGCGCTGCAGCGGCCAAGATGAAAGCAGCAGAACTATAATCCCCTTCGACTGTGTATGTTATCGGATGAAAATGTCTCTCACCCATAATATAGAATTCCTTGTAGTCTCTGTTTTCTATCCGAACCCTAAATTTTTTCAGCACATCAAGGGTCAAATCCACATAGGGTTTAGATCTCAGATCAGTTGTGACCTTAAGGGTTGTGTCTCTTTTAGCGAGTCCCAAGGCAATCAATAATCCTGAGATGAACTGAGAGCTGATGTTACCTGCGATTACGCATTCGCCTCCGTGAATGGGACCCTTTACAGTAACAGGGGGACACCCATTCACCGACGAGGTCTCGACCCCAAGCTGTTCGAGAGCTTCGAGAAGCGGCCCCATCGGTCTTTTACAAACTGACTCATCACCAGTTAACATAATTTTTTCTTTTGAAGAAGCAGCAACAGCTGTAAGTATCCTGATTGTTGTACCGGAATTTTTTGTGTCAATAGTTTTTCCAGGGTGTGTTATTTCTCCTTCTACGCCTGTTATTTCCAATCCCCCATCAACCTCTTTCACCTTAGCCCCCAAAATCTTTATGGCATCAAGGCAGGCATTCGTGTCAAGCGAATCCAGAGGTTCAATGATTGTTGAAGTGCCGTTCGCTAAAAGGCTCGCGATATAAGCCCTTATCGTATAGCTTTTTGAGGGAGGCGCCTTTACTGTGCCTTTCAATTCTTCCGAAGAATTTACAGTTAAGTCCATGTTAGTTAATCCGATACAATCTTTTCCGCTAACTTTCTTGCTCTAGGAATCTTTTTTTGGTGTGCTATCAAAAATTCTCTAAGAATTTCCGCGCATTGGCTTTTACAATCCCCACAGGTTCTGGTTCCGCCTGTGCATTCAGCGTAGACTTCGCGCAGTTCTTCGTCGTCATCGATGAGGTGGTAGACGTAGAGCTCATAGACTACGCAATCCTTAGGCACTCCCCCGAGTTTTTTTTGTTCTTCGGCCGTGTTTCTTCCACCAGTTTTAGCTCGCATAACCTTCTTTGCAGCCGACTCAGGCTCCTCAAGCAAAGCAATATGTGTTTGGGGATCTGCACTGCTCATCTTTTCGCCTGTTAAACCCCGCATGAATTTATGATACGTAGATGATGGAAGAAATAAGTCGAAATCTCTTTTCTTTTTCAATTCCTCATTTGATATTTCTTTTCCAAAAAACATTACTTTTCCGTTATTATTTCCTTTAATTTTTACATTTTCAGGATGTATCCTAATAGAAGATCTTCCATCATTTGAGGGAATTGTGGCAACGCTAGCTCTAAAAGCAATATCTCTCGTCAGACGAATATGAGGATCTTGATCTGCACCTACAGGAACAACAACAGGCATTTTTTGACCGCCCATTTCTGGAAGTTGGGGATGGAGTATATCTGCAACCTGTGTAAGAACGGAGATGATTTTTCCAGGAGAGAGTTCTCCATAAATTGCACTTAGCTCATTAAAAGTAACATATTTTGTTAACATATCACGCATTCGATAGTAGGGATTGACGTAGTCGGATTGGAACCAGAAATGAAAATTAACTTTTGGATCAAGCCCGAGGGCGATGTAATTCGTTAGGTATTGCTCCAAAGCAATCTTTTTCCCTTCAGCAAGTGAAATATTTCGGGTAGCATAAGCTTCGATGTCTGCTGCACAAACAAATATTTCTCCGCCTAGCTTCTGAAACCATATTATCTCGTCTGCGACCATCTTGTGGCCGAGGTGAAAGTTCCCAGAAGGCATCAATCCGGTCATCATCGCCCAAGGCATTTTTTTATCTATTGCCTTAGTGATGTTAGCGAAGTCTCGGTGACCAAATATTATTCCGCGCCTGACATATCTGTTTTCGTTAAATCTCTTTTTGAACTCCGAAAAAGGCTTAATACCGAACCCGGAAAACAGGCTCTCGTAATCCCCAATCGTTGACGAACCCCAGGGGTCAATGGATTCAACCATGATTATTATTCCTCTGTTTTTGCAATGAGCGCGGCGGCGAGGTCAGCAATCGCCAGTAAGCCTACGACCTTATCCTCTTCAACGACAGGCAATCGCTTGTATTTGTTGGCCAACATTATCTTCAAGGCTTTCCGCACTTCAGTCGTCGCATCGACGGTCACTGCTGGAGAAGACATGACCTCAGAAATCTTCTGGTCGTAGTGGAACTTCCTTTTAGCTATTAGCCTGTTGACGTCATAACCTGAAAAAACCCCTATTGCTCTGTCGTTTTCGGTCACTATTACTCCGTGGACGTCGTACTGAAACATCAAGTCCACGGCTTCGCCAACAGTCTGTTGTGGCGCGACCGAGACCACTGTGTTTCTCATGTAGTCTCTGGCGATTGGCTCCTCTTCAGGCAGCTTCTTTTCCATCCAGCCTAATATCTTTGTAAAGTCCATTTTATAGTATTACCTCTAAGTCGGTCACAGAAAGCATTCCAACAAGTTTTTCGCCTTCCATCACTGGGAGGCGGTGAATGTTTTTTTCTATCATTATTGCTAGGGCGTTTCTAACAGAGGATTCGGAGGTTACGGTTATAGGTTTTTGGGCGATCAACATTTCAATGGGCATGAGGCCGTCGAAATCATCCAAGGCCACAACCAAAAGAAGATCGAATGTGGAGACGACTCCAACCAGCTTTTCTCCTTTCAATACCGCTAAACCGTGTATCCTGTGATCTATCATCAACTTCACTGCGTCTTTCACTGATTGATCCGATTGAATTGAGATCGGAGTTTTACTCATGTAATCTTTTACGAGCAAATGAGACCTCTCGTTTACCAGTTCTTCCAGTTTCTTTATCAAATGGTCTTTTTTTTCCATGGATTAAATCCTCTTTTGTTTATCTTTATATAGGAATTCTATCTTTCCCCATTCCTTGTCCAATTCGATGTCGTACGCGTTTGCAAGTTTCAAGACGAGATAAAGTTGATCTAAGAGTTCGGCTGCAACATCCGATTTTTTAAATTCCCCGGGTTTGTATCCACTTAGCCGGTTGATAACGCGCGAGAGCTCGCCTAATTCTTCCGCCATGTGCAGAGTAATTTCTAAAGGAGTGTCCTTGCCCCAGTTTTTTTTAACGTCAAATTCAGCGACGAATTTTTGCATATCCTTTAAGTCCATATCCAACTAAATAATATCCTAATGAGTGTTAATAAGCCTCCCGCCCTCGAGGAATCATTAGGCCTAGAGGTGTATAAATCGTCAACGACAGGTATCGGGGGTCGCATAAAGGTTGAATGCATTGACTTCATCGTCGAAGAGGTCGATCTCGCGGGAAACGTAGTTGAAATAAAGGATCTCAGTCCGGATGTTCCATCTAAAAGGGATGGAAGATTTCTGCACTTCACATTAGTAAAAACCAACTGGGACACTCATCGAGCAATCAAGGAGATCTCATCACGCTTGGGGATTAGCCAGCGCCGGTTGGGTTTTGCAGGCACTAAAGATAAAAAAGCGGTGTCTTCGCAGAGGGTCTCGGCTGAGAACGTTTCCGTGGAAGATGCACTCAAGGTTTCGATAAAAGACCTAGAGATCGGGGGTCTCTGCTACCAAGATAATCCAATCGAGCTTGGAGACCTTTGGGGAAACCATTTTACAATCGTCATCAGAGAAGTGGATGGAAGTGATATTAAGCAAAATATAAATGAGACGGAAAGTCAGTTAACAGGGGGATTTCCAAATTTTTTTGGGCTGCAGAGATTCGGAATTCAAAGGCCGATTACCCACCTCGTCGGTAAGGCGCTTATCAAAGGCGACGTGAAGCAGGCGGTGATGATTTATTTATCTGCGACCTTCGGAGGTGAACAAGTTGAGGAGGCAGAGGCTAGGAACGCGCTGGCTGATTCTGGGGATTTTTCTGAGGCCCTAAAAAATTTTCCCAGATATTTAGGTTACGAGAAGGCGATGCTTAACCACCTCGTAAAAAAACCAGATGATTTTTCTGGTGCGATAACTCAACTTCCGTTTAATCTTCAGATGATGTTTGTCCACGCCTATCAGGGGTGGATTTTCAACCGGGCGTTAAGCGAATACGTGAGAAACGATTGGACAGTGGAGAGACTGCCTTTGGTCGGATTTGCGACCCCCCCAGATGAGGTTTCGGCTAAAATTTTAGACAGCGAGGGAGTGACTCAGGGGGATTTCAGGTTGAGGAATCCGCGCCGGCTCAGCTCAAAGGGCAGTGTGAGAGATTGCTGGAAACCTGTACTGGACTTCAAACTCTTAGAAGTCACAAATGATGAGCTAAACAAAGGAAAAGAAAAAGCGACCTTATCCTTCAAGCTCGAGAAAGGAAGCTATGCAACCACTTTAATAAGAGAATACATGAAGAATGAATGGTGGGGGAAAATTCCGGATTAACCTTAAATACCACAACCAAGTCAGATTTATTTCTGTCTTTCCAATAACAGGACATGGGACAGATTCAACGAGCTCCAAAAACTACCAAAGGAGTATTCCCAGAAATAAAATCCGTTTCAACGGATGCTGCTCGGGAAAGATGTGGAATCCTCTTAAAAAATCAAACAATAGAAACCTTATTGCGACAGGCAAAGGGGGAGAGTAATTTAGACCGTAGATCTGAATTAGAGGCAAAAGCACTGACCGCGATCCAGGACGAATTGAGTAAGCCTTCAACCGACAAAGAAAAAGCGACTGATGAATCCCATATCCAATACCCCTGGGAGGAAAGCTCCCAAAAAACAACAACTGCCATAGTTTATCTAGATTCGTTATTCTCAAAATTAAAATACACGGGCATAACTCTCTATGCTGCAAACGTTCTCGAGAATCACGAGGGAATTGGAGAGGGAAAATCATGTTTGATCGCCCGTTTAAGCAACGACCAGGGGTTTATTCTAGATGCTGAAGAGCCAGATGCCTCGGGTATTGTTGCATCTGATATCTTCAATCCTCCAAAAAAGCTACAACGACCGAAACAATTAGAGCTAAAACAGAAAACTCAGAAAAAGAAAGCAGGTATTAGAGAAATCGATGCTTCACGTCATCACCGACGCCTCCAGTTGCTCCCCCAAAAAACATTTTTGGATACAGAGGAATATCTACGTCTAGGACATTATTATCACCGACAGCGAGAACATGGGGAAGCAGAGGAGTGGTATCTGAAAGCGCAGGATTCGAATCCTTTAGATCCAAAGATTTGGAGCGACCTGGGTTCACTATATTGGAGAATGTCATTGCCAACCCCCGAGGAGGAGGAGAATTTAACAGAGAGGTATTGGGCGAGGAGTGATCGACTGAAACGGACTGCGGCCGAATGCCAAAATAAGGCTATAGAATTGAATCCAAGATATGTTGAAGCCTACAGACACCTTGGGCGGATGCACCGGGGATTAATACCTGGTCTTGGGGGCGAAGATGAAGCAATGGAGTATTTTGCAACAGCCCTAATGATAGATCCGAGAGATACAGAAACGGGCACAGACCTTGGATGGCTTTTCCATGTAACACACAGAGATGAAGAAGCAGAATCGCTTCTGAATGCCATGATTCAACTAGAAGATTCCGGTGAGGGAAAACCTTCGAGTGCGCGACAAGCTTTGGGCAAGATGTACGAGAGTAATGCTGAGTATGAAAAAGCTGAAGCATGCTTTCTGGGTGCTATCGAAAGAGACCCAAATGACATAGATGCGCTCGAAGCCCTCGGAGGATTATATAAAAATTTAGACATTATGGATTCGGATTCCAGATCGAAAGGGTATCTTGAAAAGGCATTAAAATGCTATGAAAAGATCATTAGGATAGATCCGACAAACGAGAGTGTGCACTTTGATCTTGGAGAAGTCTACCTCAGACAAGCAGATGAGGAAGAATCAAAGATCTGGGAGAAGGGCGAGGTTTTCAAGAATGAAAGAACGGATCCCGCACAAATAGTAGGAGCATTAGATGAACAACCGAAAATCCAAAAGGCATTAGAAAGCTTCGAAAAATACATTGAATTAACCGGCAGACCAGACAGCATCCATAAGAAGTCAATGGGTAGAAACATGGCCCAGCTCTTCTGTGATCTACTTCGACCCTACGAAACAGGCAAAAGATTAGCCCAAGGGGGAAGAACACATGAGGCACAACAACAATTCATCAATTACTTAATGCTTTATGGAAAGCCTGAAAACTTGGGAGAGTTAATAGATTATGATTTCATGACGTCAACAACAAAACAAATACTGAAACACACTAGAGCCGCTAAAAAACTACCCGCTGGCATTATGTTTTTAGAAGAAAGGATGAAATAAATATCCCCCCAGCTGAGCTGGGGGGTATTCACGGTTTGGCGTAGTCTGTTAGTTTGGTTTGGCCTTTTTTTGGTGGTGTGTGTTTGGTGCTTTGGGACATGCGGATGTAGTGCCTCACGGTCTTGCTGTTGACGG
>JBDREA010000156.1:0-13639 GCA_043820265.1 Candidatus Altarchaeota archaeon
AGAAAAAACCAGGTGAAAATTCACCTCGCCGCAGCCGTGGCTTACGCTAATCAAGTCCATAATTTACACCTCCATGCGGCGGTTTCCAAAGGTCCGCCGAAGGCGGACGCCGCCGCTTGGAGACCTATTAGAAACACGAGACTTTAGGGTCGGCTTTCATCTGCGATGCAAAGCATCGCAGTATTCAGCCGACAAGATTGGATAAATACATCTGTGTGCAACAATGGGTTTTTATTTACGCCTTACCTTTTTCTTTCCTGTCAGAAAAATGGAAAAACGTTACGATCCCGCAAAGGAGGAGCCGAAGTGGGAGAAGTTTTGGGAGGACGAGAAAGTCTACAAGTTCGATCCGGATGCCACAGGCGAAGTCTTTTCTGTTGATACACCGCCTCCCACGGTTTCTGGGAAGATGCACTTGGGCCACGCCTTCAGCTACGCCCAGCAGGATTTTATCGTCAGATACAAAAGGATGCGCGGATTCAATGTGTTCTACCCTTTCGGAACAGACGACAACGGAATCCCAACCGAGCGACTCGTCGAGAAGGAGAAAGGTGTACGCGCCCGAGACATGCCAAGAGACGAGTTCGCAAAGCTGTGTCTCGAAACCTTAGAAAAAGAGCTTCGACCCAAATACATCGCCGACTGGAAGCGGATAGGTATGAGCTGTGATTGGGATGTTTACTACACAACAATCGACGACCACTGCCAGCGCATAAGCCAGCGAAGCTTCATCGAGCTATACGAGGACGGCCGAGAATACAGAAAAGACGCTCCTACAATGTGGTGTCCGGAGTGCCAGACAGGCATTAGCCAGGTGGAATGCCAGGACAAGGAGCTATCTTCTCAGTTTCACGACATCGTGTTCAAGGTCAATGGACAAGAACTTGTCATAGCGACGACTCGGCCGGAACTTCTTCCAGCTTGCGTTGCGGTATTTTATCATCCAGAGGATAAGCGCTTTCAGAAACTGAAGGGGGGAAAAGCGAAGGTTCCGCTCTTTGATTTGGAAGTTCCGATTATGCCTGATGAACGCGCGAATCCGGAAAAGGGGACGGGAATTGTAATGTGCTGCACATTCGGAGACCAGACAGACATGGAGTGGCAGAAAGCTCACGACCTGCCCATCCGCGAGGCTATCACACCCGACGGCAGAATGACTGAGCTTGCTGATAAGTTTAAGGGATTGAAAGTTAGAAAGGCGAGAGATGAGATCGTTTCAGCTTTAAAGGAATCTGGTCTCCTAAAGAAAAGCGAGCCAATATTCCATGCAGTTAATGTTCACGAAAGGTGCGGAACAGAGATAGAATACCTCAAAAGCAAGCAGTGGTTCATCAAATACCTTGACCTAAAAGACGAGATGCTCATTTGGGGGAAGCAGTTGAATTGGTTCCCCGATCACATGCGCCACCGTTTTAACCACTGGGTGGAGGGTTTGCAGTGGGATTGGCTCATCAGCAGACAAAGATACTTTGGAGTGCCTTTCCCTGTCTGGTACTGTGAAAAATGCGATGAAGTGATCCTTGCAAGAAAAGAGGACCTTCCCGTCGATCCCCTGAAAGATAAACCTCCGCTCGATAAGTGCCCGAAATGCGGTGGGGCCGAATTCACACCCGAACGAGACATCCTCGACACATGGGCCACGTCGAGTCTGACTCCTCACCTTTGCTGTGAACTATTCAGGGATCACCCCATCTACGAAAAGCTCTACCCGATGAGCCTTAGGCCGCAGGCCCACGACATCATCACCTTCTGGCTTTTCAACACCGTAGTCAAAAGCAGGATGCACGACGGGGCTAACCCCTGGCGCGACGTCGTCATCTCAGGCCACGCCCAGGACCCCCACGGCCGAAAGATGAGCAAATCCGTAGGAAACGTCGTCGAACCTCAGGAGATGATCGAGAAATACAGCGCCGATGCGCTTCGTTTCTGGGCGGCCTCAAGTAAGCTCGGAGAGGATCTCCCCTTCGCAGAAAAGGAGCTTGTGACAGCCCAGAAGTTCACAACCAAGCTCTGGAACGCCAGCAGGTTCGTCTTCATGCATATGGAAGATTTCGATGGCAAAAAACCAAATGAACTTTCCGTCATCGACAAGTGGCTTCTCACCAAACTCGATAAGGTAGTGAAAGACGCAACAGATTCTTTTGAGCAATACGAATACTACAGGACAAAATTCGAGGTCGAGAAATTCTTCTGGCAGGTGTTCTGCGACTACTACCTTGAGATGATCAAGTATAGGATCTATAATCCCGATGTCTACGGTGAAGAAGCTCGAAAGAGCGCTCAGTACACGCTCTACCAGTCCCTTCTGGCCATCTTAAAGTTGATGGCACCTATCATGCCATACATCACAGAAGCCGTCTATCAGGGATACTTCAGGCAGAAGGAAAAGGGAAAGGTGAAGAGCATCCACGCCTCAAAGTGGCCTGAGGCTGGAAAAATTGATGAAGAAGCTGAGGTGCTAGGGGATCTTGCAGTAGACATAATCGGACAGATTCGAAAACACAAATCAGACTGGAACATCAGTCTCGGCGCAGAGATCGAAAAGATCGAGATAAAAGGAACCTCAGAAGTCCTCGAAAAAATCAGAAAAATAGAAGAAGACATCAAGGGGACAGGAAAGATAAACAAACTAATCCTCGCAGAGAGAAAAGAAGAAGGATTTGAAATTACTTTTTAGGAGGAATTCTCTTTATCCGGATTCTTTTTATCTTTTGGCGAGGCTGGTTGATAGAAGGTTTCGTTTTCGATAATTTATGCTTCTATCATCCAATATATGTTTGAGGGTTTCTCTTTTCAAAAGGGTCACTGCATTTAGAAATCGATCCGATAGGTCTTCTCTATTTGGTGTGACTGCTTGAGAGATCCACTCATCCATTACCTGAGATTGCAGATGTGGGTCAAGACCTGAAAAAAGGTTAGCCGCCTTTGAGGAGTCAACCCAGCTGGCCGCTTCAATGTTCCTCTGGATCACCCGGGGATTCGCCAGCAGGTTCATGCAGTCGGCGTTCACCTGAAGCATTTGCTTATTATCATACTTTCCCTCTTGCTGATTTCTTTTTTCAACTAAATCCATAAGAGTCGATAGGTCTGTTTGAGTTTTAATTTTTTTTAGTTGGTAGACCTCGGCCCGATTGATATTTCCATCCATCAGGAGGTCGGTAACCCTTGATAGAAAGGTTTTTTTCCGAAATATCCTCCTAAGACGATTCTCTGATCCAAGGAACGCATAAACTTTGATTATTCTCTCGTTGTCGTCGTTTGTGACGGTGACAGGGGAAGTCTCTTGTTCTTTTTTTGTAGGTAGGACTTTCGTAAGGCCATGGGTTTCACGGAATGCTACAACCTTAGATTCTAATCCTTCCTTATCGATTTTTCCAAGTTTATCGTAGTAAGCTTCCGTCGAATCAAGTTCCCCGAGAGACCTTGCCAGCTCGATTGTAAACCCATTAAAGAGTTTGCCCCTTGGATCTTCACCTTTAGGAAGGTTTTTGCCGATGACGTCCTGGTAATCCTTTGAATCATTGATTTTCGACAAAACTGCAATCACTGCATTGTTGTCTACGCCCCCAGCTTGATCCTCCATTCGAAACCTCTTTGCCAACACACTAATCAAGAAATCCCTTACCTCCTCTGTTCCCTGGGGATGTGGCGCAGCGTAAATCGAACGATAAGCTTCAAAAACAAGAGACGGGGCGACCCTCTCAGGAAGACGTCTACCCCCACTTAGCCCAGTTCCACCTAACCCCAAGTCGCTTGATCCAAAGTGGACTGAACTCGGAAGAACAATAGATGGATCAACACTTCTGCGGCTCGGTTTGACAGAAGACATGATAATCTTTGGGAAGGAAAAGGTAAAATATGAAAAAAATAAGAGAAAGGCTTTATTGACCCTGTTTTAATGTTTTTATCTCAGTAGTTCCTATATAGTTTTACTATGGTACGGTTGAAACGTGCATTAACCCCACGAGAGGCGGCTAAAGGTGCGCTCAAGGTTCCAAACGAGATATTGCGTGGTCCAGATCCAGCGCATCCGGTGACGAGTATCGACACCCTCCTTAAAGAGGTTGCTCCCTTTTCTCGACAAGAATTCTCCTCCAAGGGAAATAGAATCGAGGATAGGGTTGATGCTTCGATGGAAGAAGACCCTCCTCTCCAATATAAGCACGCAGCAGATCTTAATCGTAAGGTGTTCTTGGCACTCGTTAAGGCAACAAGACGGGCTGAGCCACGGTTCGAAGAGCTAAAAAAAGTCGATGCAAGTATCGACCAGATCATAAAGGAGAATGGAGGTGCTGTTGAACGTATCAAAAGGGCAGTGGAGGCGAACCTAAAAGAAGCAGGATTAGATCCTGGAAAATTCATTCCTCAACCGAGTGATGGAAGGACTCCTGAGATATCTGCCAAGGATTGGGTACCCCATGAGAATTGGGCGACCTTCAACCAATCTGCGGATATGCTCACCAACCTTATCCTCATTGGGAATATTGAGCAGGGATCAAAAGAGGCTGGGATGACTAATCGAGAGACCTTTGCAGCTCGAGTCCTTGGCGAGAGGAGTTGGCTGAAGACGACTATGAGGAAGGTCGGGCTCACCGAGGAATAGTCTTTTTCGTTGTCAATGATCTCGGAAATCTGGAAAGGGGAAGAGACATTACTTCAATTCAATCAACAACAAGATTAGCAAGAAGGGTACTCGAACAACCAAAATAGATTAAGATTTTCCCGTTTTCCTTACTGGAAGTATCATCGGCACATGATTTTTATATTCTTTGTATTCTTCTCCGAAGCGGTGTTCGAGTTCTTTTTCTTCGATGAATTTGAGGTTGAACAATGCTATTATCACATATATGGGAGTGAATATCAGAACCATTGCGGGGTGATCCAGGAAGAAAGCGATTCCAAAGTAGTAGAATATTATACCGGCTGCCATCGGATTTCTGACGTATTTGTAGGGCCCATTGATTATGAGTTTTTGGGTTGGAATCGTTTGGACGGGCGTGCCGTTACCAATCTTGTCTTGGGTGTAGGCGGTCCAGAATATGAGAAATAAACCGAATATGATGAATGGTATTCCAACAGGCGAATATTGGCTGCAGGAATTCATGCCGATTTTTGATTCAGTCCAGCAGGACAGCTCTATCAAAAGGGAGGGGATGAGCACAAGAAAAACCGTCCAAGCTACTGCATGAGCGTATACGATATGCCTTTTCTTCTCGGGTTTTTTTCCTGTTGAGGCAATTTTTTTGGCGACCTTTTCAATTTGAAGCTTTTTTACTGCGAGAGTTATCGGAGACATCTTTTGGAGATTTAGTTATGTATGTAATACTTTAAGTAGGTCGGCATTTGTTATTATGCCTTTTACTTCGCTTCTGTCTGTGACCGTTACTGCCTTATTGTATTCCAGAAGAGTAGAAATGACCCCCAGCTGGGTGTCTAATCCCACTGTGGGAAAGGGATCGTCCATTGAGTCAATCACCTTTAGAGTTAGCATTTTTTTCGGTTCATCTCCGGCAGAAATCTTATCATGTATCGTCTTTTCAGAGAAGGCCCCCACGATCTTTCCTTTATGAAAAACAGGCATCTGACTTAAACCTTCCGTTTCCAGCTTTAAGGCCGCGTCTTTGAGGAGGTCGTCTCTTTCGACTCCTATGACTCGCGTCGTCATGAGGTCACGGGCGGTAATGCCTTTTCCCTGGAATTCTGTGAGTGCGGCAAATATTCGGCTGACATTTGAGTATCTGGGGTCAACAGTTTCAGATTCGATTCTTGCAACAAGGGACTGACTGGTATTTGATTTTTCTGCTAGCTCCTGTTGGGTTATGCCAAGCCTTTTTCTTAACCGTCTGATTTCTGAGAGAGGAGGGGATGAGAACATGCATTTATTATGTAGGTTATTATTTAAGAATGCATATTCTGGTCTTCGGTTTTTTGTTTATTTCTTGGCCAGAACAACATCTTTATTCGTTGATTGTCGAATTTATACCTCCTTTTTTAAATAGGATTGCGTCGAAGTCTATTTCCATACAACATCATATACCTTATGAAAAATGGGAAAAACACTTGCTGAAAAGATCCTCCAAGACCACATGGTCGAAGGAACATTCGAAGAAGGTAAAGAGATAAGCATAAGAATCGACCAAACCCTCACACAAGATGCCACCGGGACCATGGCCTACCTACAATACGAATCACTCGAAGTAAAACAGGTGAAAACAGAGTTGTCCATAAGCTACATCGACCACAACACCCTTCAGACAGATTTCAAAAACTCAGACGACCACCTCTACATTCAAAGCATCGCGCAGAAATACGGACTAATACTCTCAAAAGCCGGAAACGGCATCTGTCACCAGGTTCATCTTGAAAGATTCGCAAAACCGGGAAAAACCTTAATAGGCTCAGACAGCCACACACCGACTGCAGGAGGAATCGGATCCATTGCCATGGGTGCGGGGGGGCTAAACGTGGCCCTAGCGATGGCCGGGCTTCCGTTCTCAATAAAGACCCCAAAGATAGTGGGCATAAAGCTGACAGGGAAATTATCGAATGGAGTTGCCGCAAAAGACGTCATCTTGGAAGTCCTAAGAAGAATCGGAGTCAAGGGAGGAGTCGGAAAGATCCTTGAATATCATGGTGAAGGAGTAAAAACTTTGACTGTGCCTGAGAGGGCCACAATAACGAATATGGGTGCGGAAACCGGGGCCACCACTTCGATTTTTCCCTCAGATGAGATTACAAAAAAATTCATTAAAAGTCAGGGACGGCAAAAAGATTGGGTTGATCTTAAAGCCGACAATGATGCAGTATACGAAGAAGTAATCGAGATAGACCTGGCAAGCCTTGAACCCCTAATCGCAACGCCCCACAGCCCGGGGAATGTCGTGGCAGTATCTGAGCTTGAAGGGATGAAGATCGATCAGGTGTGCATTGGAAGCTGCACAAACAGTAGCTACAAAGATTTAATGACCGCGGCTTCAATGCTTAAAGGGAAAAAAGTCGACCCCAATGTTTCATTAACAATCTCACCTGGCAGCAGAACTGTGCTACTTGAACTATCAAAAAACGGCAGATTGGCAGACCTTGTTGCAGCCGGCGCCAGAATACTTGAATGCACCTGTGGACCATGCATCGGGCAAGGAAACGCCCCGCCGAGCAAGGGAGTATCTATTAGGACCTTCAACAGGAATTTTGAGGGGAGAAGCGGGACCAAAGATGCCCTGCTTTATCTGACAAGCGTTGAGACTGCTGTTGCCAGCGCCTTAGAGGGAAAACTCAATGACCCCCGAAAATTCGGAAAAATCGAAAAGATAGGGGAATTGGATTCTTGCCCCATCGACGACAGCCTGATAGTTTTTCCGCCAAAAGACGGTTCCAAAGTAAAGATAATCAGAGGGCCGAATATAGCGCCTTTGCCAGAAAAGGAAGCTTTACCCTCCAAACTTGAAGGTGAGGTTCTCATAAAAGTGGCAGACGACATCACAACTGACCATATAATGCCCGCGGGAAAATACCTGCCCCTTAGAAGCAACGTGCCAGAATACGCCAAGCACGTATTTGAACAGATCGATTCGGGTTTCCACGAAAAAGCAAAAGAGAAGAACGGGGGATTCATCGTGGGGGGAGAGAACTACGGCCAAGGCTCTTCAAGGGAGCATGCCGCGCTTTGTCCGATGTATCTCGGGGTGACGGCGGTGCTAGTGAAGAGCTTTGCACGCATACACCTCGCAAACCTCATCAACTTCGGGATAATTCCACTCACATTCAAGGATGGGAAGGACTACGACAGGATCGAAGAAGGAGACAAACTTGAGATAGATTCATTTAACCTCGACGAAGACGTGGTCGTAAAAAACAAAACAAAAGGGAAAGACATCCCAGTCACCCACACACTCAGCCAGCACGACTTGCTCATCCTTAAAGCTGGAGGAATGCTCAACTACGAAAAGCAAAACATTTAATTTATAAATTAAATTTAAAAAAATGGTGGAATAGAAATGAACGAGGAAAAGATCAAAGCCGCAAAAGAACACTTCGGAAAAATAATGGAAGAACAACTCGAAAGAGTTGAGAGGATGAAGGCCGACGAAGAATGGATAGACTACAAATCACTCAAACCATTGATAATCGGGATAATCGGCGGAGACGGCATCGGACCCTACATCACAAAGAGCGCCCACGACATCCTAGAATTCCTGCTCGCAGAAGAGATTAAATCAAAGAAAGTCGAGATAAGAGTCATAGAAGGATTGACCATCGAAAACAGAGCAAAAGTAAACAAAGCAATACCCGACGACGTCCTAGAAGAAATAAAAAAATGCCCCGTCCTACTCAAAGGCCCCACCACCACACCCAAGAAGGGAGACCCTTGGCCGAACATCGAGTCAGCTAATGTCTCGATGCGCAGAGCACTCGACCTCTTCGCCAACGTCCGCCCCGTAAAAGTCCCAGAAGAGGGAATCGACTGGATATTTTTCAGAGAAAACACGGAGGGGGCCTACGTCCTCGGAAGCAAGGGTATAAACGTCACAGAAGATCTGGCAGTCGACTTCAAGGTTATCACAACCCAGGGTGCTGAAAGGATAATCAAGCTCGCATTCGAGCACGCCGCAAAAAACAAGATAAACAGGGTATCGGTTGTCACAAAAGCCAATGTCGTTAAGACGACGGACGGTAAATTCCTATCCACTGCTGAAAGGATAGCGAAAGACTACCCACAGGTCGAATGGGACGACTGGTTCATCGACATCATGGCAGCAAAGCTTGTGGACCCAAAAAGAAGAAAACAGTTTAAAGTAGTCGTTCTACCAAACCTATACGGGGACATAATAACAGACGAAGCAGCGGAAATCCAGGGAGGAGTAGGAACGGCAGGTTCAGCGAACATCGGAAAAAGGTATGCGATGTTTGAAGCAATCCACGGATCGGCTCCAAGGATGGTTGATGAAGGCCGCGCCCAATACGCAGATTCATCAAGCATGTTGAGGGCTACAGTCATGCTCTTAGCCCATATAGGAGAGCTTGAAAAATCCAAGAAGCTTGAGATGGCACTTGACATATGCAACATATTTGAACGCAAAAAGAGGATGACAGGAAGAGACGACGGGGCGACCGGAGACGAGATGGTTGCATACATCAATGAGACAATATCCGATCCAAAGCTGAAAAACAAGTGGGAAAGCTTTCAGAAGAAATAAAAATGGCTCAAAGAGCGATCCGGGAATACGACGGGAAGCGGATGATATCGCGATTAATAGCGGGTTTTTCAGAGGGAGAATATACGCTTGCCACAAAGTTTGTTCAGATTACCCCCAAAACAAAATTAGCTAACCTTACGAAACAATATCCTTGGCTGAAGAACACAAGTTTAGCGGTAAAACCGGATCAACTTATCAAACGCAGGGGTAAAAGCAACCTAATATTATTGGATACGTCCTGGCCTAAGGCGGAAAAGTGGATCCGTTCAAAGAGGGGAAAAACAATATCTGTAGAGGGGGTGAAGGATACGCTTGAATATTTTATCGTGGAACCATTCCGACCGCACGAAAAAGAGGACGAATATTATCTGGCAATAAAATCTGGAAGGGAGGAGGATGAGATATTGTTCTACCATCAAGGAGGCATTGAAGTCGGAGACGTAGAATCGAAAGCTGAGAGAGTTTCTATCCCTGTTATCCACAGCTTCGATCGGATTCGGAGGATCAACCTCGAACCACTATTTAAGAATCTTCCTGAAGGAAAGAAGGGTTTTATCAGTCAACATAAAAGGGAAAAACTCTTAAGTGGATTCATAAGAGCTGTATACACGATGTATGCAAATGCGGGTTTCTCGTTTCTTGAGATAAATCCCCTCATAATCTCTGGGGTAAAGATAATCCCCCTAGATATTGCGGCCAAACTCGACGATACCGCTGCTTTTGAGAATGCCACAAATTGGGAAAATATAGAATTCCCACCTCCCTGGGGATACAAGGTATCAAAAGAAGAGGAATACATCAAAGAACTCGACGAAAAAACGGGAGCCTCCCTGAAACTCACCCTCCTAAATCCAGAAGGACGCGTCTGGACCATGGTAGCCGGAGGCGGTGCTTCCGTCATCTACGCTGACACCGTAGTTGATCTCAAATACGAAAAGGAACTAGCCAACTACGGAGAATACAGCGGAAACCCCTCAGAAGAGATGACATACGAATACGCAAAAACGTTGCTTGACTTGATGACACGAAAAAAGCACCCAAAGGGAAAGTACCTGATAATCGGAGGGGGAATCGCAAACTTCACAGATGTTACAAAGACGTTCAAGGGGATCATAAAAGCCCTCACAGAATACAAGGAAAAACTGAAAAAAAACAGGATAAGGATTTATGTCAGAAGGGGGGGCCCAAATTACAAAGAAGGATTAAAGGAGATGAAAGAATTAGGAGAAAACATAGGAGTCCCAATAGAGGTTTACGGGCCAGAGACGCACATGACTCGCATAGTCTCTCTTGCATTAGGAGGTAGAAAATGAAAAAGGAGGATCTACCATCATACGAGCTCTTTGACAAGGACACACAAGCGATAATGTTCGGTAGAAGAGTGAACGCTGTTCAGCGCATGGTAGACTTCGACTACATCTGCGGCCGGAAAAAACCCTCTATAGCCTGCATCGTAGACCCCGGGAAAGCATCAACACACAAGGTATTCTGGGGGGACGAAGAGATCCTCATCCCAATAAGACCGAACTGCAGCATAGCATATAAAAAACACCCTGAAGCAACAGTTATGATTAACTTTGCAAGTTTCAGATCCTCCTATAACGCAACGATGGAGGCACTAAACGCTTCTTCCATAAAAACCGTTGTCGTAATAGCTGAAGGAATCCCTGAGCGAAGGGCTAGAGAGATAGCAGCAACGGCAAAAGCAAAGAAAAAAGTCGTGATAGGACCAGCCACCGTCGGAGGAGTAAAAGCGGGATGCTTTAGAATCGGCAACTCCGCCGGAACCATCGAAAACATTATCGAATGCAAGCTCTACCGGCCCGGAAGTGTAGGTTTCGTTTCAAAAAGCGGCGGGATGAGCAACGAGATGTTCAACATCATCGCAAGAAACACAGACGGAATCTATGAAGGCATAGCAATTGGTGGAGATGCCTATCCAGGATCAACACTTTTAGATCACCTTCTTCGCTATGAAAAAAACCCAAAGATCAAGATGTTGGTGTGTCTGGGAGAAGTGGGTGGAACCGAAGAATACGATATAGTTAGAGCTGTTAAATCTGGCCAAATAAAAAAGCCCTTTGTCATGTGGTCCACTGGAACCTGCTCAAAGGTTTTCCCAAGATCAGTACAGTTCGGACATGCAGGAGCAAAGGCGGACAGGTTTGAGGAAACCGCCGACGCAAAAAACCAGGCATTAAAAAAAGCTGGAGTTATCGTACCCCAAAGCTTTGACGACTTCGACGAAAAGATAAGAGTCACCTTCAACAGGCTGAAAAAACAAGGGAAGATAAAACCAGCTTCTGAACCCGAAATCCCAGAGCTGCCAATGGATTATACGACCGCGGTCAAAGAAGAGATCGTTCGAAAACCCACAAACCTTGTATGCACAATAAGCGATGACACCGGAGAAGAGCCCACCTACGCTGGCGTAGCCATGAGCAAGCTCTTTGAAAGGGGATACACCTTAGGCGACATCATCGGATTACTATGGTTCAAAAAGAAGCTTCCAAAGTTCGCAACAGAGTTCATTGAGATGGTGTTGATGATTGTCGCAGACCACGGGCCATGCGTATCAGGAGCCCACAACGCGATAGTTGCCTCATGCGCTGGAAAAGACCTTGTATCAAGCCTTGCAAGCGGGATCCTCACCATTGGACCACGATTCGGGGGAGCGATAGATGGGGCTGCAATGCACTTTAAAAGGGCCCTTGACGAAGGAATGACCCCTGTAGAATTCGTAGCAGATATGAAATCAAAAATCATAAATATCCCAGGTATAGGCCATAGGATAAAAAGCATGCAGAACCCCGATCAGAGAGTTGAGTTACTCAAGACCTATGCGAAGAAGAATTTCCCATATACCGGCACACTCGATTATGCCCTGAAAGTGGAGAAGCTCACGACCGCAAAGAAGAACAATCTGATTCTGAATGTCGACGGATGCGTAGGCATACTATTTGTTGATTTAATGTACAGTTGCGGATTCAATGAGGAAGAAGTACAGGAAGTCGTAGACCTGGGGTATCTCAACGGACTGTTTGTTTTGGGGAGAAGCATAGGCATAATCGGCCATATAATGGACCAGAAACGCTTGAAGAGCAGGCTGTACAGGCATCCCCAAGACGATATCGCTTATATGGTGCCAGACGATGTGGGTTGCCGCCCAGTAAAGCCGATATCCAAAAAACGTGCGAAAGAACTAATGAAAAAGCGGAAAAAGAGATAGTCAAAAGGCTGTTGGTCCCGCAGCCATCATGTGGAGCGCGCCTATTTTTCAAATGTGTAGATAGCTTCTCCATCGATGACGAAGTACCTTTTTGCGCCTTTTTCCTTGATGACTGGCTTTTTTATGGTAATAGAAATCTCTTTAAGCTTATCGAGAGAATCCACGCGCATCTTCATTAGGTTTACGCCACCAAGAAAACTGTTCCACTGGGCCTCAAATATCTTTGGTTTATCTTTTGTCATGTCACCAAAACCTTAGAGATTATTTCTCAATACATCTTTAAAAAGATAATTTGTTTTTTCCTAGCCTTAAGCTTTTTATTATATGTCTTCTTTTCATTATACGAATGTTTTTCCCTGGAGAGAAAAAAATGGATGACTGCATTTTTTGTAAAATCATAAAAGGGGATATTCCAGGTAGGATAATAGCAGAAAACGACGAATACATGGCATTTTTAGACATCCAACCAGTAGCCCTCGGCCATTCGCTGGTTGTCCCTAAAAAACACTACAAGGATCTATTGGAATTCGAAAGGAAGAAGGGCGGCGGACTTTTTGCTTTTATCCAGGAGGTTTCATCTAGAGTGATTAAGGCGACCGGATCAGAGGGATTTAACGTCTGGATGAATAACGGGAGATCTGCGGGACAACTCGTCAACCACCTCCACTTCCATATTATCCCTAGGAAAGGAGGAGACTTCAGCTATAAAGTCGAAAAACTTAAGCTCACGGAAGAGGAGATGGAGGAGGTTCAACAAAAAATATTAAATTCCTAGAGTATTCCTTTTGTTGCTTTCCTCATCAGATCTTGGTTTGCCGCCTGACATTCTCTAATCTCTTCCTTTGCCTTTTTTATCTCAATCCATTTTCCGATTTGCTCGGCCACTGTCTTAAGCATGTTTTGCTCATAAGGGAAGAGAAAGGGTTTGTCTTTGATATAGTAGGCAGAAATCAATCCGGTCTCCCGTTTAGACGATTTGACTTTTACATGGATGCCAGCCCCCTGTCTTTTCGAGAATAGTTTTGAGGAGTATGACACACTTTCTACGTCAATTTTTATCGCAGCTAAGTCAGGATAATGCATTCCTAGGATGAGATGGGAGGCTACCCTAGAGAAGAGTTCTGGTATCTGTAGGTCCTTGTTCATTTCGTGGCTTATTTGGTAGAGGCAGTTCAATTCTTTAAGCCTCCCTCTAAGGATCTCGTCGGATTTGACC
>JBDREA010000157.1:0-18385 GCA_043820265.1 Candidatus Altarchaeota archaeon
TCCTGTAGCGTTGCTACCCCGGAAGACACCGTGTATCTTTGGACATCCACTAACATGGCATAGTTGGGGGGAAGGATCCGGTTTACCTTCGTTCTTATCTGCTGCTCGGTTCCCATTAGCGTCCCGTCGTTTATGAGAGCATTTATCGTATCAAATCCGGTCCTCTGCATCTGAAGCTTGGATTGAATGTTTCTTTCCGAAGCCACTATTCCTTGGTCGGCAGTCGAAAGAAGCGTTAATATTATGACTGCTGCAAGAACCGAATCCAATGTCAAGATAAATCCCTTCGAATCCATTTTAAATCGGTGCCACAGGGATCAAACCCCCCTCCCAGGGCGCCCCCCAAACGGAGAGCTCAACCACGGCCGCGGCATCCTTGTAGGTCACAACCCTTCTAACCTGCACTCGAATCTGTCCTTCGATGGAAACGCCCGTTTCGTTTATGACGTTGTTGTTCAGGTTGTAGAGGCCGAAGTAGTAGTCGTAGTTTCCCAACCCCATAATCTCCTTAGAATAATTATAGTCCATCGCTACGAATGCATTCACCTTGTCCTCGGAAAGCACCCGGTCGACATCGCCTGCCAATCCCACGCTCTTTACGGTTAACCCCATCGCCGCCGCATTCTCCCAGTTCTCGGGCAATCCCTGGGTCTTCACTAAAATATCTGCGGCCTGGTTGCTTTGGATCAAAAGCTCATCTAAGACCTCCTTTTCCTTTATCTTTTGCATGTTTTTGTCCCAGGCGAAAAACGTGAGACTTAGAAGCAATGTGAAAATTGACACTCCCACAAGGAAGTCGGTCGCAAACTGCTGGCCTCCGTCTCCGATCTTCTCAGGCATCTTTGATTTCAACTACACCCTCCCCCATATTCGTCAAACTAATGGTCCGATTCGTTATCGTGAAATCCAATGACCCGAATCCGTCCCTCACCTCAGGCGTCGGCAAAAGACAGGCTTCGATGTAGCCAAGCTCAGCGCTCACCTCCAAAAGCCTGCCCGCCGCAACCCTCAAAGTCCGCCTAGGCGGAAGCTCGGTAGTAATCGTTGCTCCGGGACCGGTTACGTAAACCGATTCCGCGAGGTTGCTCACCTTCCTGCAGACGTCCTGGTTTTCCAAACGAAGCTGCAGCAACGCCAATTCGTCTGTGCGTTCCAAACGGATGAAATAGATTAATGTCAGAAGAAAAACGATAATGCTCAAGATGACAGTCAACTCAACGGTGTGCTGACCTCTCCGACCCCGAAAAAACCCAAATAAAAAAACCACTGCACCAAACACATAGGAAAACAAAACCTAAAAAAAAGATATGTTGTGTAAGTCGGTCTATGCGACATCTATTATTATGCGTTTTTTGTTTTTCACTGTTATCTGGACTTCTTCGCCTTTAGTTAGATGCATGTAGTCTGCGAGTTCTCTGCTTATCGGAATCGTAAGTGAGTTTCCGACCTTGGTCACCTTTTTTCTCATGGAGTAGGCATCGAAATCCGGAAGGATTTTTTCGTATTTTTTTTGGGCGGCCTCCACCTGATCTGAGCTGAGGATTTCTTCCTTGCATTTAGGACAATAGAATGCGTCGACCCCTTCGATAGTTATGTCTCCGTCGAATAATTTTAGGCGGGTCTTTATCTTTTCGGTCGCAGCTCCGCAGACGCATCTTTGAGCTTTCATTTTATTATTGCCATCTTCGATTCTATTTTATCAGCCAGGGTGGGGATAAAGGTCTTCCAGTTAGGCCGTAGGTTTGAGGGGATATAGTGGTTTGTGGACTTTCCCGTGTAGGTGGCTTCCGTCTGGGCTTTTTGCAGCTTCCTTATTAAGTTGTCCCTGAACTCCTGTGTTGTTTTTCTGATTTTTTTAAACACAAGGATTTTGGAATGAGACCTTTCAAGGAGGAGTGGGTCGAAGTCTAGGTCGAGGGCATAGTATGCATCATATATGTCTTTGCCCTCGGTTCTCTCGTGGAGGGCAACGAGTTTTTGGCCAAGTAGGTCTTCGAGGCAGTAGCAAATCATTTGAGGGATTTTGCCGAATGTAAATGGGGAGGATAACACTGCCTTTTGAGGCTTTTTTGCCGCTAAAATTTTACTGTGGCTTAAGTAGAATTCCGCTCGTACCACGTCTCTGTGGTCGAGTTCGTTTACGTAGCTGCAGTTGAAGCGGAGGGTGCGGTGAATCTGCCTTTTCGGCGAGACTGTGAATCCGGTTATCCGGCGCATTCCCTTTTCGATTTCTTTGATTTTTTGGTTTAGGGTCACCGGGGAGATGTAGTCTAAGTCGACGTCTTCGCTGAAGCGGGCGACACCCAATTGTGACAAATGGACTCTGTTGAGTGCTGTGCCTCCTTTGAGGACAACGTGTTCTGGGAATGACTCCGCGAGTTGGCTAAGTAATTCGGTTAGTTTCTCGTCTTTTGAGATGTAGTTGAGGCTTAAACCGGTTTTTAAGGCCTGGAGCCTGAGTATGTCTAGATCCATGTTTACCACCATGAGAGGATGTTTTTTGGACCGAGGTTGTCGGTTATCCCCCATTTTCGATTGTATGTCCCCCGTGTTTTTTGGATGGGCAGTAATCTGGCCTTGGTTTTTTGCTTCCCGTGGAAGTAGTTAAGGACTTTTACAGGTATTTTTTTGTCGGTTTTTGTTGCTAGGAGGTCGAGGACGTAGCCCGTTCTCTGATGGAGGGTGTTAGAGCTATATCTTTGGAAATAGGATGTGAAGGTTTTCCAGTCAATTTTTTTATTCAGGTAGAAGGCTTTGGTGAGCGTCGAATATCCGCCTGCATTTTGGGGCCGGCAAAAGCAGTCGAAGAAGGTTTTTTCCAAGGTGGAGATGTAGACTCCTTTGTGGTGGGTCGTTCCTCTGGCTTTTTCGCCGAGGGAAATGTATTTGAACAGGTATTCTCCGAGGTGTAGTTCGATCGACTTTTCTTTGGTTGCGACAAATATTGTGAATGGTTCGTAGTCGATGAGGTCGTATATCCGCAGAGCTGATAGGAAGCTGATGTAGCCTGGAAATATCTGTTGGGCTAACAGTATGGGGTCGTTGATTATTGGCTTTTCTGAGGGAATGTCTTGGATTAAGTAGAGGTTTCTTTTTAGACGGTATAGGTATCCTTTTTGTGCGAGGTGCGAGCAGATCTTGTTGAGGCTCGACGGTGTTTTTTCGGGGAACAACCCCTTCACTGCGTCAGACGATATCGTTTGGCTGCTATTTTTTCTAAGTAAGCCATATACCTCCTGCTCCAAAGGAGACAAGTAGATTTTTTTCATAAGATAATACTAATATTGGGAATTAACTATATAAAAATATCTACTTTTTTCCCCCATCTTCCACCCCGGTTTTAGAAATAGATTATATAGGGAACTTTAAAGTATATAAAGGAAAAACCGCCGTCTTGTTACCAGATTGTTTCGACCCATTTGCTTTTACTTATGTTTTTGTCTCGGGTAAGTATTTGAGCAGAGGTAATCTTTGCAGTAGCAACAATTATTCTGTCATGGATTTCAGCAATTGTTTTTATGTCTCGAGCGACCTTTAGGACTCTGTAGTCAAAGGATACAACCACGAAATTAAGAGAGGAGTCGATTTTCTTGAGTATTTCGGTATAGGTTTTTTCTAATTCGTGTTTTTCGAGGATGTGCATTACCTCAGCTAAAACAATGGTAGGCACCAATACTACGACGTCACCTATTTCAGCCTTCTCAAATATTCTTTGTGCATTTTTTCCTAACCGTGAGTCCGCAGAGACATACCACAAAAGAGCGTGGGTATCGATAACATATAATTTTTCCACTTTTTTATCAGAGGAGGGTGTCTTTAAACAAAGACTTTTTAGCCTCTTTAAAATCTTTTTCACAAAATTTTACGTTCTGCACTAATCCCTTCAAAGAAGCAGTCTTCTTTTTTTCCCCCGGAAACGACCTTAAAAAATCCAGTTTAAGGCTATCTAACTCCTCCTCCATCTTATCCAACTTCCGAAAAAAATATATTCCTGCGTCCATTAATACTCATACTAATGATGGATATTAAAATATAAAAACCCCCCTATCAGATAAACAGCGTATAGGTTCATAATTTTTCCACCACCCCTTTTAAAGAAATAGAAAATATATAGTACTTTAAAGTATATAAATTAATAGAGAAAAATTCAACTCCAGCCATAGGGGACCAATTTCATGTCGTCAACATATAATGCCCCTTCTTCCCCTTTTCCGTACCCTGCAATAAAAAGTTCTATGAAATCTATTCTACCAGGATTTACGTCATTTCGTGATGCTTCAGCTAGTGGAAAGGATATTGTTTCACTTTCTTTTTCCCAGTCGAATCTTCGATAAGCATATTTGTAGTCATCGTTTACTATCCACCATAGTCCAGTATCTTCATACTCCCCCATTCTCATGCCAATTCGTAGTTCTTCATTATCACTTGTCATGTTTGGATGGGAAACCCAAAAAGTGAGGTATTCATATCCATTGAAATCCCATACACCAGTATCATCACGGTTCATATAGTATGAAAATCCCCCTAAAATAGGGAATTCGTATTCCACTTTCATAGAACAATTTCCTTGAGAAAAATTATTTCCACAATTTGAAAATTGTCGTCCGACGTGCCCGCTATCTTGTTCATGCCATCGACTCCGAATAGTGCCATCATTTTTATCTTCAAAAGCATCAAATAGAGATATGTTTATATCTGTACAATTCCATGGGCATTCATCTATTGTCAGCCATTCCCATTTTGAGACTGTGAACTGTGTTTGGTTTTCTAGTTTGTGGGTCGTGTATCCGTTGTGGTCGGTTGCGCTGACGTTGATTTCGTATGTTCCGGGTGTGGCGTTCCATGCTAGGAAGTAGACTCCTTCGTATGGGGTGTCTGAGCTGGTGGTGAGGTTGTCTAGGGTTTGCATTATGTGGGTCTGGTTTGCGATTGTTATATTGAAGGCGTCGACTGGCATGTTGTTGTTTGAGTGGTCGAAGAAGTTGATTTCGTAGTAGACGGGGTAGGTCTGGTTGAAGGAGGTTTCGGGCTGTCCCTGCTGGTCGAGGGTTTCGACTGTGAGCATTGAGAAGTCGCGGGGGACTTCGATTGTCACGGGAGTCTCTGCGACGCTGTCGTTGCTCGTGCACTCTATCAATCCGTAGTAGAGGCCTGAAAGCTGTGCTGGCGGGACCTCGAATACTAGTTCTACTTCGCCTGATTCTCCTGGGTCTAGGTCGCTTGGCCAGTTGGAGGTCACGGTCCAGTTTCCTGCGTCTCCGCTCACGTTGCATCCGATGTCTGCGACGTAGTCGTCCATTGAGTTCGTCAGGTTGACGCGCTCGTTCGTCAGATTCAAAGAAGTGTAGTTGGATTGCTCGCCTTCGGGCACGACGAGGTAGAGCTCGGCTGGCTCCATGAGCATCCCCCAACCAACCATGATGACGCCGGAATCGAGCATCTTGACCGGCACGTTGTAGCTTCTTTGATCTTTGGGGATGAATCCCTTAACCCAGCCTTTGGTGGGGGAGACGACATCGACCACTGCGTCGTCAGGCAAACTCATCTTGTAGACTATCGTGTGACCGGAGATTTTCTGAGAGACGATTCCATCGGGATTGGATATGACTGTGAAAATCTTTGAGCCAGGACCCATTGAGTAGACGGTGTCAGCCGCCTTGGCGAGGGTGTCGACGGCGTCGTTTGCCTTGTTGAAGTTTATGGTCTGAACGGAATCCGAAAGCGCGTTCGCGTAAAGCACGGCGACCAAAAGCATAAGGGGGGCGATCCATACGAGGTATTCCACTGCGGCCTGGCCGCGCCTGGATTTATCCAATCCTCCCCGATACAGATTCATCTTAACTTAAGGCTTAGGTTTTCTTTCTTAAAGAAATATCGGTTTCTTTTTTGAAACGTTAAATTCCAACAGTACGCTCGAAAGCAGCTTTTGGATTCAGATCGCAAGTGAAATTCCGCCCTCTTTGAACATGAATGGATGGAGTCGGGTGGAGTGGTTGGTGCCCCGCATCTTTAATATTTCCAGATATCTTTTTCTTTCCATTTCCTCTTTTTGGTTGTAGACGAGGACTACGGCGTCGGCAAGAAAGTCCAGGCTGAAGCTGGTCTGCGCCCCGTAAGACGAACTCCAGACCTCGGCTGTGAGAAGCGAGGTCGTCCTCCAGGATTTAAGAAGCCGGAACAACTGGATTATCGTGTCTCTTTTCGTCGATTCGTCTTTGAAGAGTAGTGCGAATCCCGTAAGGGAGTCGAATACCAGGCGTTTGGCTTTGATTTCTTCCACTAGGTTTTCTATCTCTCCGCCGCCGCGGTCAAGCATTTTTTTCACCTGCTGGCTTGACTGCTCGATGAATGCGAGCTTGTTTTCGTTTTCGAGTTTTTCGAGATCCCAGCCATAGTTAGCCATATGGGAGAATACTTCGTTTCTGGTTTCGTCGAAGTTTATGTAGATTCCGGGTTCATCATAGGTCTTTGCCCCGCTTACGATGTACTGCATGGCGAAGGTGCTTTTTCCGCAGCCTGAACCACCCATGAGGAGCGTGGAGCTGTGCTTTTCTAATCCGCCTCCGATGAGTTCGTCAAATCCTGGTATGCCTGTCGGAATCCTTTTGATTTTTTCTGTCATCTTTATTGTGCATTGGTCTTTGGAGGCTAAACTTTAAATAGGGATTATAGTGGGGGGCATAACTTTTTGGACTAACCTCTATGCCCCCCAACCTATTTGAAGGTATAACTTATCAATGAATAATCTAGAAAGTTATGACCGCAACTATAAATAGGTGACAATATCGGGGGTTTCTTTTTGGGTTTTTAGAGGAATCCTTCATCTAATTAATTGAAGGGCTACTTTCGTTGGTATTTTCCCATGAGCCGGGTTTGAGCTAGGATGTGGCCTTTTATCGACGCCTCAATCATCTTCTTGTCGGGTATCTCCTCAACAGGTATCGAGTTGTCGAGTGCATAGAGTTTGAAGAAGTATCTGTGGGTTCCGCTTGGAGGGCACGGTCCCCCGTATTCGGTTTTTCCCCAGCTGTTGACTCCCTGGAATGCGCCTTCGGGGATTGTGTCTTCAGGGATTGAGTCGGTTTTTGGGTTGATGTTAAAGAGGACCCAGTGGTCCCATGTACCCATTGGCGCATCCGGGTCGTCCATTATGAGAACCAGACTCTCTGCGCCATCTGGCGCTCCTGCGATTTTTAGGGGGGGATTAATGTCGTCTCCGTCGCATGTGTATTTTGAGGGAATGGTTTCTCCCTCGGAAAATGCTGAGCTCGATAATTCTAATTCACCCATTTGTTTCACCTCCGATATTTGGTTTTCTTGGCTGATGCATCCGGCAAGGAATATGACAGCTGCAAGTAGGAGTCTCTTCATTTGTTGGTTTTATTTTTGGTTATTTGTTCATAAAAACAAATGGGCATTAATAAAAGTATTTTAAAATAATTAAAAGATACCAGAATTATCTCATTGCGATATCTTATTAATAACGAATCATACAAACCAATCCTTTTTTAAATGAATCCTTCCAATTTATTGAGCTGTGTGTTCTCGGGGTGCAAATTTTGATCGGTAAAAAGATTAGGCTGGAACGTATCATCGACCGGAAATCCAAAAGGAGCGTCATTGTTCCACTGGATCACGGCGTCACAGTCGGCCCCATCTACGGGATCGAAGACCTACCTTCTACAATTAATGACGTCGCCAAAGGCGGTGCAAATGCTGTCCTCATGCACAAAGGCATGATCCAATACGGACACAGAGGTTACGGAACAGACATCGGTTTGATAATACACCTATCAGCAGGCACCAGTTTGGCTCCAGATCCAGATAGCAAGATGCTCGTATGTTCCGTTGCCGAAGCGATAAGGCTTGGAGCAGACACCGTAAGCGTCCACATCAACGTTGGAGCCGAAAACGAGGGACAGATGCTATCTGACTTGGGGGCTGTTGCCGAAGAATGCGACTATTATGGGATACCCCTTCTTGCGATGATGTATCCAAGGGGGCCAAACATCACAAAAGAAAAAAAGTACAGTTACGCCAAACATGCAGCCAGGCTTGGAGCCGAGCTGGGAGCAGACATAATAAAGACAGTATACACAGGAGACAAAAAAAGCTTTAAAGAAGTCATAGACGGATGCCCCGCCCCAGTAGTCATAGCAGGGGGTCCTAAAATCGAAAACGAAAACGACCTCATAAAGATGATCGAGGACTCAATCGAAGTGGGCGGAGCGGGAGTTTCAATCGGCAGAAACATCTTCCAGTCGCCAAACAGAGTAGAGCTCGTGAAAAAGATCTGTGAAATAGTCCATAAAACCTGAAAAAAATGTCTTATAGGGATACAGAATACAAACCATCTAAAGTCAGAGAAAAGGGTGGGAGGAACCTAAACATACATAGAGCACAAAAAAAATGGGAGGTTGCAGCCATCGCAAACCCTGAAGTCGTCTCGACCACGCCGACTAACTCGATAAAAAACGTTGCTCAGCTAATGGAGGAACATGATTATAGGAGGATCCCAGTAGTGGATGGGGGATCCGGCCGCTTAGAGGGCCTAGCTGTAGGAATCGACATACTTGACTTTCTCGGCGGAGGCCAAAAGTATAATATTATATTAAAGGAATACAACGGGAACTTTCTTTCAGCAATAAATGCCCCGATACATAAGATCATGGCTCAGCCCACATACATTGAAAGAACCACCCCCATAAATGATGTGGTCGAAATAGTTATTTCAAAGAAGACGAGCGCGATTCCCGTGGTCGAAGACCTCGAGACGAAGAAGGTGTGGGGGATAGTGACGGAAAGGGATCTGCTAGTAAATTCTCCCAAATCAGACCTAAAGGTAAAAGATATCATGAAGGAAGAGACCATCACATCAAGTCTCGGGATGATGCTATCTGACGTCTCAAAACTTATGGTAAGAAACAGGCTAAGGCGGCTTCCGGTAATATCAGAGGGGAACCTAATAGGAGTTGTTACCGTATTTGATGTCTTACGGTACCTTGACAGGGGGGAATATAAGGGTGTGTCGGCCGAAGACAATCTCGCTACTAGGGTGGAGGAGATAATGGAGAAGAAAGTGATCTCAGTAGCACCAGAAGACAACATTTCCAAGGTTATAACACTCGTAGAAGACACAGGCCTCGGAGGATTCCCGGTTTCTTCCGACGGAAGATTAAAGGGGATAATCACAACGACTGATGTTATTCGTGCCATATACGGCAAAGGTGGATGAAAAACGTTTAATTTAAATAGTTATAAGACCAAATAACTGGTTTTATGCTTTTTCTTATGAGAGGAGACAAAATTGAGTGAAAACAAAAAAATACCCAAACACGAACTTATAAGCGAGAAGGACGCAGACAGAATAATCAAAGGTTATAACATAACAAAAGAACAGCTTCCAAAGATCAGGTTAGAGGATCCGGCTATAAATGATATGAAAGCAAAAATCGGTGACGTCATAAAGATAACGCGACAAACCCAGGTAGGCGGAGAAACTATCTACTATCGAGCAGTAATTGAATAAGAGGGTGGAAATTGATTAAAGTTTCAGATTTTGTAAAGCAAGAAGACCTCGTCGAATTCCAGATAGAAAGCTACAACTGGCTTTTAGAACAGGGACTTCAAGAAGTGATAAACGAAAAGGAAGCCATTGAAATCGAGATAGAGGACTACTCGCTCGAACTAGGAAAAATCAGGCTCGGAAGACCCGAGGTCAACGAATCAGGCCAGGGTCCTGAGAAGAGATATCCCTTCGAATGCAGGCTTAGAAACCTCACATACTCGGCACCAATGATTCTTGAATTCATCGAAAACCGCGAGGAAGTCGAAGTCGAAATCGGACACATTCCAGTGATGCTTGCCTCCAAAGCATGTCTTTTGCATAATCTTTCAGATGACGAGCTTATCCGCGCAGGAGAAGACCTCGAAGACCCAGGAGGATACTTCATAATCAACGGGACCGAGAGGTCACTGATCATAGTCGAAGACCTAGCCCCTAATAGGATTGTGACTACAACAGAAACACTTGCAGGAAAAGACATATTGGTGGCAAAGGTATTTTCAGTGAGGCAAGGATTCAGAAGCCGCGTCACAGTTGAAAAACGCGAGACTGCGGCCCAAGGGTCCCTATTCGTCACATTCCCAGGAATCCCAAATAGGATCAGCCTCACAATACTTATGAAGGCATTAGGCCTCACAACCGATGAGATAATAGGCTGCTTCGATCTGGAATCCCAGCTTGAAGTGAACATGAACCTCGAACTAAAAGATGCCACAACCGAGGAGGCATTCGAGTACCTTGGAAAAAGAGCCGGAGCAGGCCATGCAAAACAATACCAGGCAACAAGAGCAAATCAAGTAATCAATAACTTCCTACTCCCCCACATCGGAAACGACGAAAGCGATAGAAAAGCGAAAGGGATATACCTAGGCATCATGGGACAGAAACTACTAGAGCTGGACCAGGGAAGAAGAAAAGAGGACGACAAAGACCACTACTCAAACAAACGATTAAGGCTTGCAGGCGATCTGATGCAGGAATTGTTTAGGGTCAGCTTCAACAAGATCGCAAGAGACATAAAATACCAGCTCGAAAAACAGCACGCAAGACACAGACAAGTGAACATTAAGACCGCCGTTAGATCCAACAACCTCTCAGAATCCATCAGTTATGCGCTCGCGACCGGTAACTGGACAGGCGGAAGAAGCGGAGTATCCCAGGTACTTGATAGGACCAATCACTTGGCATCAATCGCCCACCGAAGACGCGTATCATCCCTTTTATCAAGAAGCCACCCCCACTTCGAAGCACGAGACCTTCATGCAACCCAGTGGGGGCGAATCTGTCCGAACGAAACCCCTGAAGGACAAAACTGCGGATTGGTGAAGAACCTCGCAATGGGCGCATACATTTCAAGCCAAGAAGACGAAACACCAGTAGAAAAATACCTCCAAGGACTTGGAGTCAAACTACCATAAAAAATGCAGACCACAACCTATCTAAACGGCAGACTTTTAGGATTCCACGCCAATCCCCAAAAACTTGTGCAAAAGCTAAGGGAGCTCAGAAGAGAAGGACACATACCTTTTGACACAACAATAAGCTACAGGGAAGAAAACAACGAAGTCCAAGTCTACACCGACAAAGGCAGAGTCTTAAGGCCCCTAATCATAGTCGAAAACGGAAAACCAAAGATTACAGAACAACAGAAAAAAGAATTACATGAAAAGAAGATCACCTGGCACGACCTATTAAAATCAGAGGTCATCGAATTCATCGACGCAGAAGAAGAGGAGAACGCATTCATCGCCCTCGAACCCTCAGACGTCTCAGCCGAACACACACACCTCGAAGTCTCTCCGTCGCTTATACTGGGGGTCAGCGCAGGCTTCGCCCCATACTCAGAACATAATTCCTCCCCGAGAATCACAATGGCAGCGGCCATGGCAAAACAGAGTTTAGGGATGTATTCATCGAGCTATACCGTACGTTTCGACAGCAGATCGAACGTATTGCACAACCCCCAACGTCCGATTGTTAGAACCGAAATTTCAGAGGTCCTGGACTACTATAAAAGGCCTGCTGGAATGAACTTTGTAGTAGCGGTCCTAAGCTATGAGGGATACAACATGGAAGATGCCATAATCCTAAACAAGAGCTCGGTTGAGAGGGGACTTGGTAGATCGACATTCTATAGGACATACACAGCTGAAGAAAGGACCTATCCAAGCGGCCAAACAGACTTATTTGAGATACCGAAAGGAGAGGTCGAAGGAATGCAATCCGAAGAAACCTACATAAAACTCGACGAAGACGGGATAATATTTCCAGAAACAGATGTCGACACAGGAGAAGTCCTCATAGGAAAGACAAGCCCTCCGAGATTCCTCGAAGAAATCGGACCCTACGGAATAGTTGAAGAGCGAAGACGAGAGACTTCAACGACCGTCCGACACATGGAATCAGGAACCGTAGACGCAGTAATATTAACCGAAACCCAGGAAAGAAACAAGTTGGCGAAAGTAAGGATAAGAGGCCAAAGAATACCCGAACTAGGAGACAAATTCGCAAGCAGACACGGACAAAAAGGAGTCGTCGGATTCATCTCCCCGCACGAAGACATGCCATTCACCTCTGATGGGGTCGTACCAGACCTCATAATCAACCCCCACGCAATACCCTCAAGAATGACGGTAGGCCACGTACTTGAGATGATAGGCGGAAAAGTAGGATGCATGGAAGGAAGATTCATAGACGGCACAGTATTTCATAACGACAAAGAAGAATATCTGAGAAAATCCCTTGAAAAAAACGGATTTGCGGCAAGCGGCAAAGAAGTCATGTACAACGGCGTAACAGGCGAAAAATTCGAAGTGGACATATTCATTGGCGTCATATACTACCAAAAACTCCACCATATGGTAGCAAACAAGATGCACGCAAGAAGCAGGGGGCCAGTCCAGATGCTAACCCGCCAACCAACCGAAGGACGGGCAAGAGAGGGAGGACTCAGATTCGGAGAAATGGAAAGAGACTGCCTGATAGCGCATGGAGCGGCTATGATGCTCAAAGACAGGCTCCTAGACGAATCCGACCGGGTAGTAGTCTACGTATGCACAAAATGCGGTTTGATAGGTACCCGCGATGTAGAAAAAAGACAGGTAGTGTGCCCCATGTGCGGAGACAGTGAAAGCCACCCGATAGAGATAGCATATGCATTCAAACTATTACTTGACGAGTTAAAAGGGATGTGCGTCCACCCAAAACTGATTCTCGAAGACAAGGCATAAAATGAACATCAGAAAGAAAATTAAAAAAATCGAATTCGGATTGTTTTCCTCAAAAGACATAAAGAAGCTCTCAGTTGCCCGAATCTACACCCCGAACACCTACGACGACGACGGATACCCAGTCGAAGGGGGATTGATGGACCCGCGACTTGGAGTCATAGACCCAGGGCTCAGATGCAAATCCTGCGGCTCAAGGATGGGTGAATGCCAAGGACACTTCGGACATGTACAGCTGACGAGACCTGTCATACACGTCGGATATGCCAAAGAGGTCTATACGCTTCTAAGAGCAACATGTCGCTCCTGCGGAAAACTCCTCAAACCGCAAGAAGACATAGATGAATACCTAACTAAACTCGAGGAAAAAGATTTTTCAGATGAGACAAGAGGGGAGATTTGGACTAAATCGATGAAGGTCACAGACAACAACCAAGCCTGCCCTCACTGCCAAGCTAAACAGATAAAAATAAAGTTCGTTCGCCCATACAGCTACTTTGAAGACGAAGCGAATCTACTCGTCACAGACGTCCGCGAAAGATTTGAGAAAATCACAGACCAAGAACTAAGCATCCTAGGCCTGAAGATTAGACCTGAGTGGGTCATACTTGACGCAATCCCCGTGCTTCCAATAACGACTCGACCCTCAATCACGCTTGAATCGGCAGACAGAAGCGAAGACGATCTAACACACAAACTCGTCGACATCCTAAGGATAAACCAGAGACTCGAAGAGAACATCAACTCAGGAGCCCCACAACTGATAATAGAAGACCTCTGGGACCTTCTCCAATACCACGTCGCAACATACTTCGACAACGGAATAACAGGGATACCCCCCGCCAGACACAGAAGCGGAAGACCCCTTAAAACGATCGCCCAAAGACTCAAAGGCAAGGAAGGCAGATTCAGAAACAACCTAAGCGGAAAACGAGTGAACTTTTCGGCTCGAACCGTAGTCTCACCAGACCCTAATCTTTCAATAAACGAAGTCGGAGTCCCCCTGCATATAGCCATGGAGCTCACAGTCCCAGAAGAAGTGAATGACAGAAACATCGAAAAAATCAGAGGCGTCGTGAGAAACGGGCCGGCAATACATCCGGGAGCATACAACATAGTCAGCTTGGGACGAAGAAAAAGGATAATGGAAGAGACAAAAGAGGAGATAGCAGAAGCGTTAGTCCCAGGAGACCAAATCGAGCGCCACCTCATGGACGGAGACATCGTATTATTCAACAGGCAACCCTCTCTTCACAGACAATCCATGATGAGCCATACAGTAAGAGTACTCCCATTCAACACGTTCAGACTAAACACGGCAGTATGTGCCCCCTACAACGCAGACTTCGACGGAGACGAGATGAACCTCCACGTACCCCAAAGCGAAGAAGCAATCGCCGAAGCAGACATACTGATGAAAGTCCAGGAAAACATCATTTCCCCAAGATTCGGAAAACCAATCATAGGAGGAAGACACGACCACGTAACAGGCATGTATCTTCTAACAAGAAAATCGATTGAAATGAGTCGGCAGGAAGCACTCCAACTGACCAGAACCCTTCTCCCACTGCCACCTGGAAAAACCAAGTTTACCGGAAGAGAACTCTTCAGTCTGCTTATACCAAAGGACTTGACCCTCTCATTCCATTCGAAATTCCAAGGCAAACACAAAGACGAACCAGACGTAATAATAAAAAACGGACAATTAAAAGCAGGCATCATCGACTCAGAAGGAATGGAGGGAGCCCTCCTAAACGAAATCTTCATAAAGTACGGATCAGACAGGGCAAGAGAATTCATCGACGTATCGACCATGCTATCCATCCGAGCATTCATGAAATTCGGATTCTCAGTTGGCATAGACGAAGGAGACCTTAATGAGAAAACCGAAAAAGACATAAAAAAGCTTCTTGAAAAGGCAGAAGATGACACAGACGAACTCATCAACTCATACAAGAGAGGTGAGCTTCGCACAATACCCGGGAAATCACTGGAGGAGTCATTAGAAGACTACATAATGGTAGAACTCGGAAAATCCAGAACCCAAGCCGGAAACCTAGCAGCAGAATCCATAGGTGAAAACAGCGCAGTCATCATGGCCAAATCAGGTGCAAGAGGAAGCATGCTAAACCTTACCCAGATGAGCGGATCAGTCGGCCAACAAGCAGTCAGAGGAAAAAGGATCAAAAGAGGATACCACGACCGCACACTCTCACACTTCCAGAAAGGGGACGTCAGCGCACCCGCCAACGGCTTTGTCAAATCCTGCTTTAAATCAGGCTTGGAACCCACAGAATATTTCTTCCACTCCATGGGAGGAAGAGAAGGATTGGTGGACACAGCCATCCGGACAGGACGATCAGGTTACATGCAAAGAAGGCTCATAAACGCCCTCCAAGACCTCGTAGTCTACCCAGACCTAACAGTACGCGGAGATGGGGGGATTATAACACAATTCATCTACGGCGAAGACGGCATAGACCCGATGAAAAAGGGCTATGAGGACCCGAAAAAATCCGCTGTCGTGCCGGGAGAAGCAGTCGGAACAGTCGCAGCCCAATCCATAGGCGAACCAGGAACACAGATGACGCTCAGGACATTCCACTACGCAGGCGTCGTAGAACTATCAGTTCCACTGGGGCTTCCAAGGCTTATCGAGATAATAGATGCCAAACGATCGCCAAAGATGCCGATAATGACGATATTTTTAGACGAAGAACACAGGCAAACCAAGAAGAAGGCGACAGAAATCGCAGATCAGCTAGACGAAAAAGCCCTTAAAGACTTTTGTGAAATCAAGGTCGACTTGAAAAAGAAGGAGTTATACATTAAAGTCGAAAACGAAGAGGCTAAAAAAGCCGTCCAAAAAATACTCGGCACAGAGGATAACACAAAATCATTCAAGGTGGAAAAGGAAAAACTCAGCGACCTACAAAAACTTAAACAGAAAATAGAAAAAAAACGCATGACCGGACTCAAAGGCATAATAAGGACATTCGTTAGGCGCAAAGGCGACGAATACGTGATATACGCCGAAGGCTCAAACCTGGAAGGAGTGCTCGAATTCCCAGGAGTAGACCCGACAAGAACCACAACAAACGACATATACCAGGTCTACGAAACACTCGGGATAGAGGCAGGCCGAAGCGCAATAGTTGAGGAGGCGACCAAGGTCCTGGAAGACCAGAACCTCGATGTCGACATAAGACATATCATGCTTGTCGCCGACCAGATGACAGTCACAGGAGAACTTCAGGCGGTTGGAAGACAAGGGATAAGCGGAAGCAAAGGATCAGTCCTAGCAAGAGCAGCATTCGAAGAAACCGAAAAACACATAATGAACGCTGCATTATTCGGGGAAGTCGACCCCCTAGAAGGAGTGACAGAAAACATCATTGTAGGTCAACCGATCCCAATGGGTACTGGAATGGTAGAATTATCCGTGAAACCAGAGATGTTTACTTCAAGCTCAAATACCCCTATGAAAACAACTGAAAAAGTCAAACCAAAAACGATCAAAAAGGAGAAACCCGAAAAAGTTCAAAAAGAGGTCACCATAGAGAAAACAGCAGGGGAAAAAACAACAACAAAGAAAACCACAACAAATAAAACTTCAACAAAAGAGACCACGACAAAGAGTACTAAAACAAAGAAGGCAACTGAAAAAAAAACCAAGAGTGAAAAATGACAGACCTCAAAGTAAAAATTCTCGCAGCCATAAAGACAGGAAAAGTCCACATCGGATCAAAGGAGGTTATTAATATCCTACTAAACTCAGAAACAAAATTCGTATTATTGGCCCATAACTGCCAAAAAGAAACAAGAGAAAGAATCTTATATTACTGTCTCCTAAGCGACACCCACCATCAAATAGTAAAAAGCAACAGCATGGAACTTGGGACAATCTGTGCCCAACCATACCCTGTTTCGGCGCTGGCCATAAGCGATCCAGGGGAATCCAATATAATAGATCACCTACTAAAATGAGGAAATGGCCAAAATACGCTTAAAAACCGAAACGATAAAATATATCAACCTATTCGAATCCATGACAGGCGCCAAAGTCAAAGACTGCGTCCACCAAGACGAAAACATGGCGTTTTTAGTGGCCGAAGGAGATATGGGCCTCGCAATAGGAAAAGCAGGAACCAGCATCGAACGCGTAAGAAAGACGTTCGGAAAAACCATTTGGGTAATGGAGTTCGCCAAAAACCCAAACGCATTCATCCGAAACATATTTCAACCTGTAAAGATAAAAAAAATCGGTTTTGAAAACCAAGAAAACAAAAAAGTGGCAGTAATAGATATTGAAAGAAAAGACCGAAAACGAGTCCTTGGGCACGAAGGCTCACGAATCAAGATTGCCAGAGAGCTCATCCAAAGACACATGATAGCAGACGACATAACGATAAAATCAATATAAAGAAAAAAAAGGTAAAAAAATGGGAAGAGGCGAATTTGCAGCCAGTAACCTCGGAAAAAACAGGAGAAAATTCCGCTGGAAGAAAAACGACTACGCTAGGAGAGTGCTCAAACTCAAGCAGCGACACGACCCACTAGAGGGGTCCAACCAAGCCCGAGGCATCGTCTTAGAGAAAGTCGGAATAGAAGCCAAACAGCCAAATTCAGCCATTCGAAAGTGCGTGAGGATCCAACTTATAAAAAACGGAAGACAATTAACCGCATTCTGTCCAAGAAACAAAGCCATAACATTCATCGAAGAACACGACGAAGTCTTGATAGAAGGACTAGGTGGCAGAAAAGGCAGGTCAATGGGAGACCTATCAGGCGTCCGCTACAAGGTTATCAAGGTGAACGACATCTCCCTGAACGAACTCGTACGAGGAAGAAAAGAGAAACCACAGCGCTAAGATAGGAAAAAACACCCACCTTATTTATATGTTTCCTTACCTACAATTTAGCCTAAAATTTTCAATACCAAAAAAAATGATGCAGGACTTAATAAACGACGCAATCGTCAACATAAAAAACTACGAAAGAATAGGAAAGGCCGAGTGCACTCTAAAACCAACCTCAAAGCTGCTGATAGAGATACTCAGAGTATTCCAAAAAGAAGGCTATATCGGGGAATTCGAGCTTTCTGATGCAACTTCAGGTGGAACGATAACAGTAAAACTCACTCAACGAATCAACGAATGCGGAGTCATTAAGCCCAGATTCGCGGTTAAAACCGATGAATACGATAAATGGGAGAAAAGATTCCTTCCAGCAAGAGACATTGGCATCCTCGTCGTATCCACCCCAAGAGGGATAATGGATCACAGGGAAGCTAAAAAAAGGGGGCTTGGCGGAAGACTTCTAACTTATGTTTACTGAATTACAAACGATGACCGGAAAAAAAGATCATATAAAAGAGCTTAAGCCTGTAGAAGTCGAAATACCCGAAGGCGTTGAAGTAACAGTTGAAGGTAAGACTCTTGAGGTAAAAGGAGAGAAAGGAACACTCTCAAGAACATTCAAAAGCCCCAGAGTCATACTATCAAAAAAGGAAAACATCATAGTAATTTCGACTAAAACCAAGAGACGCCAGGATAGGGCAATCACCGGAACAATTCACGCGCACATACAAAAC
>JBDREA010000158.1:0-8586 GCA_043820265.1 Candidatus Altarchaeota archaeon
CTATTGGATTTATCTGAGGCCTGTTCTCGAATCCGTTATCTCTTGTTTTACCAATCCAGGCTTCGATCGAGTTTTTCTTTGTTTCGAAATACTATTGTTGCCCTTGTTACTGATTTGTTTTCTTTTAGTCCTTTGGCAATTGAGTTTGTTATCAATCTCACATCATCATCGAAGATTTCATCTCCTCCAAGACTACTAGTTGGAAGCTGAAATACGACATGGCTCCATTGATTTTTGGTGGCCAAAGCCATTGCTTCTTCTACCATAGCATCGACGTAGTTTTCCCTTTCTCCTCTGAAACCATCCCTTGCAGTTGCGGTGGGACTTGCGATAAAAACATTTTTTGCTTTTGTAGAAAGTCCAGATAATCCGATTAACACTGGCCCAACTTGCATCTTCCACTCTTCATTATCTAATCCCGCCCTTTCTTGTGCTGTTTCCAGCCGAGACTCAGCTGCCTGGGCGTCCCTTCGCTTACTAGTTTGGCTTAATAGTAACTCAGCTTCTCTCACCTCTCGGTTCTTAGCATCTTGGATGGCTGCGGTTTCAGCTTCTTTTATCTTATTTGCGTTTCTCCCCCATGCCCCCCCTGGATTATCTACCCAGAAAATGACGGCATCTGCGCTGATATCCGATATATCTTTACTAACGCATTCGATCCTTCGAGTGTTATCTATTTTTGCGACAAACCTGCCCTCATCTTGGTCAGCGCGGAAAGGTCGGTCAATAAGTTTGGGAAGACCGGTCAGATCGACTTTTGTAGGCCAATCGACTCTTGTCATAGGCTCCCATTCAGCTGCGATTTTTTCACTTAGAGTTGATTTATCTGGCACTGGTATACTAGCTTTTTTTCTTATAGTCCTAGCCATCTTCTCAAAAACTCCTTTTTGTTTTTCTTCCCCTCCCAGTTTTCCTTCCTGGATTCGAAAGTATCCTCTAATTACGATGGGGAAGGACGAAGATAAAAATTCTATCTATTTCAGTTTTTTGGCTTTTTGAACACTCCTTCTGCTACTCGTTTGCCAAGCATCAGGGCGTCTCGGTCCGGAAATACTATGGTGGCCTGCTTCACGTGTTTATGATCTCTCAGTCCCTTTTCCATTGCCTCCACCATCAATCTTAAAATATCGGATTTTTTTAATTCTCCATCTGTGTCGCTATATAAGGGTTGGAATGCGACAATTCCTTGTCCGTTTTTTCCCATATCCCTCATCACCGCATCGACTACATTAGATATAAAATTCTGCTTTTCGGCTACTTCATCTACGAATTCCCTCTCAGGCTTGCCTGTAAGAAACACTTTTTTCGATACAGCTCTGAGTCCACCGACTTCATTAATCGGTGCACCAACGTAGGAGGGGTCCCATTCCATAGTTTTATTGTATCTTGTAATTCGGTCTGCGTTGACTCCCCATGAACCATCGACATTATCAGGGGAAAACACAATAACATCTGCGGAATTAGTCTCTAATCTTCCCTCCATCAGTAACACTCTTTGATCCTCTCCCACTTCATAAACTCCTGGAAGATTCATTAGGGGCGGAGTGGATTCTTTGGGAGAATTTAGTATTAGCGTCTTGAGATCAACGGAAGTCATCGGCCCCCACTTCTCGTTTATGCTAGCTTTAACTTCTACAGTAGGGATTGGTCCTTGAGGCCCTTCAAGTGGACCATTAACTGCTGGTCTATTTTTTTCAGTATTAGGTCTTTTCTTTCTAAGAGAACCCATTTTTTCTATAAGTAGCTGATCTATGATTTTTCCTTATTTTACGTAGATATGATTATTTATATGTATCCTGTCAATTAATCTTATAACTAATAATATCTATTAGTCAGCTAATGGTGATTGAAATGAATGTTAGTGTAGAGTTGACCAAGGATTTAATGGAGTATGTAGAGAAAAAAAGGCGATCCGGGCTTTATAAAAGCAGAAGTGAAGTCTTTCGTGATGCCCTTAGAAAGATGATAAATGAGGAACTCAGCTCAGGAGTACGCTCTAAACTATCACCAGAAGACTTTAAACGACTTAGAAAAGAGGTTGGTGAAAAAATTGTCAAAGCCAGATTCCCCGAAATGTCCTAACGTGGTAGTTGACACCAATGTCCTGTACTCAGCTCTATTCTACAGGGGAAATGAACATGTCCTCTTTGAAGCTTCAGCAAGCTGCCTAGTTAAAATCCATATCTCAAAGTATATTAGCGACGAATTCAAAGAGGTCCTCGCAAAAAATGGAATCGATGAGGTTCTAGTTGAAGATTTCTTTCTTGAAAATAAAATCAATGTTGTCGAAGACGACTTCTACAGGAAACACAAGGACTACCAAAAATTCGTAGATGAAGCAAAATCGATATCTGATATTGCTGACAGACCCATATATGTTTTCGCCAGAGTGTTTGCTCAAATCTTTCAGAATAGTTGCTTTATCTCCGGGGACAAGGACTTTTGGGAAAATAAAACCGTTAAAAAACACTTGAAAAATAAAATCAAGACAACCAAAGAAGTACTCGATTTAATCTAAGTTTTTTTCTGATTTTTTTAGGATAAAGGAGGGTGGGAATGAAGGTTCCCTCTCCTATTCTCTATTTCTGAAGATACACATCTGAGAACTTCCTTGCTCTTTCGTATTGCTCCGCGTTTGGCAGGAGGATGATTATCTTTTTTGGGTGTTTCTTTTCTTGGAGGGATACTTTCATAGCCATCAACATACTTGTGAGACTATCCTCTACTCCGAATTGCTGCCTCATTATATCGCTTCGTTCTGGGTAGTAGGGGCCTAGGGGTGTAAAGGCCAGTGTGTCATATCTTCGATCAGCTGCGAGTTTGATGGCCATCGTCGTTGCATCGATCATCGAATCATCTGAAACGGCAGCTCTTGCGAGATCTGATTCATCTGAGGTGTGGACGAGAAAGAGTTCCTTGGAATTCGCATCTTCTGGGAGTTTAAAGGATAAGATGGTTCCATCCTTTACTCCCAACTGTTCTTGGGTCTGCCTTGGATCAGGCCCCTCAAATGATGATAGGTCCCGCACTATTGCGTCGGCCTTGACCTCATCTGGATGTTGGATCCTTAGCTCGATTGTTTTGTCTCCAATACGATATTCCTTACTCACTTCATCGACTGTCTCGAAATGGAATTGCGTCACCCACCTCGGATATCCGAAATTTTCCTTTGCGATAACCTTGGCCATTTCAAGGTCTCCCTCAGTTGGGAGAATGAAACCTATTTCTTTAATGCTTTTTAATTTACCAGTTGTCAGTAGCTCATTAGTGGCGGAGAGCATATCACTGATGCTCTGCTTAGTTGAGTATTCACCAGGGTTCGTTTTATCTACCTGGTCCCATCGCATCCCAAGAAGCGAGAATGCGATCGATTCGTGGCCTTCTACATCTGCTTGCGTTATCGCTTCTTTGGTGGCTGCTTTTATGATTTTACCATCAATTCTCTTTCTTCTGAGGTCATCTGATCTGGTTGTGTAGGGTAGGTACAATTCTTTCACGCTTGGGGGCATACCCTGTGGAGGTTTGTAGGCCATAACTGTTCCAGGTTCAAGCTGCAATCGCCTTACAGCATCGAGCTCAGCGTGTTCGTTCAAGAACTCCAAGTTTCGTATATCACCTACCAAGACGTCAGCATTCACACGGAGAGGATTGGTTGAATGAATCAATTGTATGGTCGTATCTCCCTTGTTGTAGAGTGCAAATCGTTCGTGAAGAGTCTTCAGATCGACAGGTATGACATCTGAGTCCAATCGCTGTGAAGTTACAGGATTGACTCTTATCCTCCGGGTTCTCAAATCCCCCAGTTTCATTGTCTTACAAGTAGCTTGAACCGGTTTTTCCGTATTCTGGGTTGACGACTTCGTCTTTTTCTATGCCTTTCCAGACTGAGCCATAGCGTTCTTGGAGTTGGTATTCTATGGGTTTGGCTTCTTCGATCGCTGCGAGGATGTGTTTTTTTTCGATGAGTTTGAAACCTTCGTCTTTGGCTAAGTCTCCTGCTAGCCTAATAATCCCTCCGATGTCTCTGAGCCTAAGTGTGAGGCTGTTTCTTGCGTCATCGATTACCCTTGCTCTTTTTCTGGACTCCTTAAGTATCTCAAGCACGGCCTCCCCTGTTGCATGGGGTATCTTTTTGTCTTTAATTATCTCTTGGGCGATGAACTGGACCATGAGCCTTTGGTTTTTTGTTGTATCTGGGATGTTTGTCTCAAGAAGTATCTCGTATCCGTTTCCGAGGATCCTAGATCTCAAAGGCGGAAGGATATCTGCGACGTCCCTTATGTTACATGCCCCGACGAATGTGAAGTCACAGGGTACGTCTTCGACTTTCACTGAGGCACCCGAGCTCTGAGGGTTTCTTCCAGTGATCGAGAATTTCTTTTCCTGCATGGCGGTTAAAATGAAGTTTTGGAGGTGGTCGAGGTGGGGCAGTTCGTCTATGAAAAGGACCCCTTCGTGCGCTTCATGGATTGCACCAGGTTCGATCCTCAAGTATGCGGGTGTGCCGATCTCTGCATGCATTCCATAGGGGTCATGGCGTACGTCCCCAAGAAGCTCCACTTCAGAGGCTCCTGTTGCATGGACGAAGCTTTTCCTCTTTAAGGGCACCAACACGAATCTCTTCTCTTTGGCTCCCAAATCTGGTTTAAGCTTAGAGGTGCCGTGATCCACAACTCTGATCTTATTTTTTACTTTCTCATATGCGACATCCAGCTCTCTTCCGTCCGCCCCGAACGTCGTGGTTTCTAGATAGTCTTTTTTTGTTATGTGGTCGAACTTGTCGGCGCCGCATTTCTTGCATAAGTCCTCTTTCGGAGAAGAGAATTCCCCGCATGTCGGGCACTTGAAACCCATCTGTTCAGCGACGAATGCAGGAACATCCCTTGGTTCGACCAGGTTTTCTTTGACTTCCTGGGTGACAATCTCGGCAGTGGGTTTTCTCGGGTTCTTTGGGTCATGGAGTATGTTTATCTGCTGGGTCGGTTTTTTCAGGTGGGCGGCCAATCCCTGGGCGAGCATGCTCTTTCCGACTCCAGGGGGTCCGACGAAGAGGAGGTGGCGTCGCTGTTCTATTGCGAGCCTGACCTTCCTGACCGCATTGTCTTGGCCTATGACCTGCTCTAAGAGGTCTTTCGGAATCTTAACCTCTTTGGTTGATTCGATTTCTTCTGGCAGCGGTGGAAGATCCCTTTCTTTATGCTTTTTTGCGAAAGCCATCTTAAGCGTTACATAAATGGGTTTCTAAGCCTAAAAACCTGAATGATGTGTAAAATAACAAAGAAATGGGGTCTCAAGCTGCAGACAGGTTTTTCTTCTTCTTTGTTACTCCCTTGTTTGTGACTAGGCCTTCCCTTCTCTTTAATCCAATCCCGGCTCCGATCACAGTTATCACAAGGATGATCAGAAGCGAATTCACTAAGTTGATCTTTAGCTGAAATACGATGTTTGTAAAATAAACTGCTAAAACCACAGACGAGATAGAGAGGCCTATTGCAAGAGCGATACGCTCCAACAAGTCGATTTCTGAATCATCCGGAAAAAACGCCCAAGTCAACGCATAACCTGGAACAAAAAGCACAAGGAAGAATCCAATGACCGCACGGATAATCTCTAAGACCATCTTCTAGTAACCCTTATCGATGAATCGATTAATAAATTCCTCCTTAGCCTAAATCAACCTTGTAGATGAAGTTGCCTTGTTCGCTGTGTGCGAGCTCAAGGAAAGAGCATGTAATCACGCCTTTATGGAAGACATAATCTGGTTTGTATTTTTCAAGTATCTCTTTTTTTCTCTCGCAGTCTGCAACATAGAATTCTCCCGAATCTTGGTTCCTTTCTTGGGGGGCTCCGAGCCGGCTGTGGGTCAAGGCAATCACCCTTCTTTCAGCAATGGGTGTTATCGCCTTTGAGATGTGGGCCATCGCAAACACGGTCGCGTTTTCGTTGGTGTTTTCTTTCATCCACTTTAAAGCCGAAACATCTCTTTCCTCTATGATGTGGTAGATCATCTTTTCGTATTCGAAAGTCGATTGGATTTGAGAATAAAGGAACAATCCAAGAAGCACGGTGACAAGAGCTTTTGCTAGCAGTCTGTCTAGGTCGTCTTGGATGTATTTTTTTGATTTCTCCCAAACAAACACATATGTTACTGCAAGTCCGACGCCCGCCGCCATTAATAGAAGCTCGGCGTCGTACATGAACATGCGCCGGTAATAACTCAGAAAGATGGTCTGGGTATAGTAATACTGGATGACAAAGGGTGTGAGGGATAGAATTGCAATAGGTAGGATCCGTTGCTCTTGTTTTCCTGATGACAGAAGCACGAAGATTCCTATGAGGGAAAATAGTATTGTCGACTCTCCCAGAAAACGCGGATAGTAGTAGTACACGTTATAACCGCTTGGTTCGTCGCTTGTGAGTGATAGCCTATCAATTGTGTCTTCTAGGATTTTCAGGAAATATTCTGGGTTTGCTCCCTGTTCTGCCGGCGGAAAGAAGTTCATAAGGATTAGTAGACCGATAAGTGGCAAGGGCAGTATCTTCCATCTATTCTTCCATAAAGTCCTGGGATGCATTATCAGGTAGACGCCGAAGATAGGCAAAAAAATGGTTGTAGTCTGTGCGTGCACGAAAGTGGTTTGGGCAAATACGAGTCCAAAAGGGATTATCCACTTCAGATTTTTTTCAAGAAACTTGGTGAAAAGGTAGAGTATCAAAGGTATCTGGCTTAAACCATATGCCATCGGGACCAGAAACCAGGGTCCAAGCAGGGTGACATTGCTTTTAAGTGTTAAAACCAGTATCCCAGCCAGGAGCCCTGAGATGTCGTTTTTTGTTAAATGTCTCACCAATAGGACGGCATTCAAAGACATAATAAACGCAGTTATTGTCGGGAAAAATATTGCCAGTTTCAGGGGGTCAAGTCCTGTTAATAATAGGATCGGGACAAACAGGAGATAGTAGTTCAACTCCCAGTTGAAGTCCTCGAATTCCGGGCCCAAATAAGGGTTATAGCTAACGATCTTTTCTTTTGATAGGATCTCCAGGCTGTATGTGAGGTGATCCCATTCGTCACTGTGGAAGGGTAGCTTGTATTCACTGTGAAAAGTATAAATTGTGGTGTAGGACAGGAGACCTAAAGCTATGAGTATTACAAGGGTATAATATCCTTTTTCCATTTTTTTGAATGATCTAGTATTGACCTTCTAATTTTTTTGTTTATTATATCCTCTTATCAAGAAATACCAACACTTCTGACATGAAAACCATCTCTATTGTGCTTCCGGCTTTAAATGAGGAAAATGCTGTTGGAAGAACAGTCGCTTCGATACCCACGGAAAAACTTAAAGAGATGGGTTTGGAAGTGGAGATACTCGTTGTCGACAATGACTCTTCTGATAAAACGGCTTCTGAGGCCTTAAAGGCCGGGGCAACAGTTGAAAGCGAACCAAAAAGAGGGTATGGCAACGCATACATAAGGGGTTTCAGCAAAGCCGGGGGGGGATTTGATTGTTATGGCAGATAGCGACGGGACCTATCCCATGGATAAAATCCCAGATTTCATCTCCCCTTTACTTTCTGGAGAAGCCGATTTTGTTATCGGCTCAAGACTGAAGGGTAAAATCCATAAAGGCGCGATGCCTTGGCTTCATCAGCACATCGGAAATCCGATGCTGACTGGAATCCTTAATCTGTTGTTTAAAGCCGGCATCTCTGATGCACACTGCGGCATGAGGGCCTTCAATAGGAAGGCGCTGGGATTAATGCGTCTTCGAACCTCTGGGATGGAGTTCGCATCTGAGATGGTGATAGATGTGGCTCGCGCACATTTGAAGATTAAAGAGATTCCCATTGAGTATTTCCCCCGCGGTGGTGTCAGAAAGCTTAACTCATTCACCGATGGATGGAGGCATATTAGGTTTATGATGCTCTACAATCCTTTTGCGTTGTTTATCCTCCCAGGTACTGTGCTGTTCACTTTAGGAATCCTTCTGGTGCTGATTTTAATGGGCGGCCCTGTACCATTCGTGGGAAACATTGGATTAGACATCCACCCAATGGTTTTGGGCAACTTCCTTGTGATACTCGGTTTTCAGATCTTCGTTTTCGGATTGTTCGCCCACATGTATGCCATCGTGCACGGGATAACTGAGCCCGACAAGGTTTCCGAAGTGTTTTTGAAATACAATAACCTTGAAGTTGAATTACTTGTAGGCGTCCTATTGTTTCTTGTTGGATTCTTGATTGATCTCAGAATTATCTACTATTGGTTTGCCTCGGGATTCGGGGAATTAGGCGAACTAAGAAATGCGATCCTTTCCTCTACTCTCATGTTTATCGGTCTTCAGCTGATATTTTCATCGCTTTTTTTGAGTGTCCTCCTTTTGGATAAAGGAGATTAACGATGAAGATTGCCTACGTGACCGACGTCGTCTACCCTCATGTAAAGGGTGGTTGTGAAAGGCGCATCGCAGAGCTTGCTTTGAGGCTTGCGAAAAGAGGGCATGAAGTCCACGTTTACTCTCAAAAGTACTGGGAAGGTCCAAGTGTTGTGGTTAAAGACGGAGTTACATATCATGGGGTCTG
>JBDREA010000159.1:0-18539 GCA_043820265.1 Candidatus Altarchaeota archaeon
ACACCCCCCAAGTCCGCAACCAGCCTTAAATACTGGTTTTCATAATCACTTGAGGAAGTCATTTATAATCTCCAAATAATCTATGGAGCAAACAGCTTCATAGATTGACCTCCTCAAAAATCAAGCATTTCTACAAAGCCAGTTTTGGATGGTTATATCGACCTTATTGGTCACAATTAATCCAAATCGATAGTACGTGAGATTCCCAACAATTTCAAATCCTTGGCAATCAAGTATAGTCCCGTTTGACCCTATCGTTAAACCATGATCCGGACAGGATAAATTTTGTGTCAAATTATAGCTTTCGATTACCGTATCTCCGCATTCACAGGGCGTGCTTCCTCCGCAGTCGGCTGCCTGGGCTGTGGTTACCAGCACAACAAGAATAATGAGCGATGCAGTAAGCTTTGCTTTGCTTCTCATACTAGGACTTTTTCCTTAGAGGAATAAAAAAAGGAGAGGAAAAGGTTTTTCGAGGAAAAAAGGGGGAAGGGAAGAATAATTATATATTCTTCCTTAGCTCTGATTCGAGTGGGTCTAATTCGACTGTGCCGCCTGATTTGGTGTATCCTGCGTAGCAGAGGATGGGGTTTTCGAGGTTTTGTATGTCGTTTAGGGGGCCTATTCCGATGTGGCAGCTCGTCTTTGGGTCGTTTCTGACTTGCGTGGCCATGTAGTGGCCGATGTATAGTATAATGCCGATGAGTATCAAGACGATTATCAGGGTTCCGAATCCGCTGCCGGATTTCTTCTTTTTGGGGTTGACCGGTGGCACAACGGGTTTTTGGGAAGATTCCGGGATTGGCTCCTCTACTGGCTCTTTTACAGGTTGGTTAGAAGGCTCCTCGATGGGATCCTCCAATGATTCTTCAATTATTTCAGTTTCCGCTTCCAATGTTTTCACCCCGAAACGTATTGGGTGGATGGGAATAAAAGCGCAAACTAAATAGTTTTCGTTCCACCTTTTTCGATTATTTAAATCCAAAGGGTTATTCCTAAAGAACATGATAGACGAGAAATCATTCGCACAAATCAAGGCGAGGCTTGAAGGATTCGATGACAAACGGGAGCTTGTCATAAAAAGGACCAGGGATGTCCTTAAGAATTCTAAGCAGTGCATCTACGCCTTAAACAGGGGGGAAGCTACGAAGGCGGAGAAAAATCTGTCTCAAATGAAAAAGATAAAAAAAGAGATTGACGGGTTGATCGCAGATGAGCCTCGCCTGAGGTATGTGGGAAGCTACAAGGTCTGCTGCCAGGAATACGTTGAAGCGGCCGCTTACATGGATTTTGTCGCAGGGAAAAATACACCCGGATTTGCGGAACTGGGCGTTGAAGTGGAAGAATACCTCTTGGGCTTATGCGATCTTTCAGGCGAGCTTGTAAGAAAGGCGGTCGCAGACAGCATCAAATCGGATGCTGAAAGTGTGAATAAGGTACTTACCTACATTGAAGGACTTTACGGGCAGCTTCTCGAGCTGAATCCCCAGGGCGAACTGAGAAAGAAGATCGATATGGTTCGCTGGAACCTGAACAAAGTGGAAGACCTCATACTCGATGGAAAATCCAGGCTTATGTGAACTTTGCCTAGGGGTGTGTGACATTGGATCTCCCAACAAAAATCTCAAATAAAACTGTCTTCAAATACCTTGCATTAGTCTTCGTAGTCTACGTTATTCTTGGATTCGCCTACCAAGATATAATCTTGTTGGATGAATTCCATTATCTTGCGGGAGGCCAACGAATCTTTTCAGAGGGACTTCCAGACTGGTATTATCCTCACCGTCCAATCCACCAGTTATTTCTTGGCGCAATTGACCTAGTACTCGGAGATTTTTTGTTTGTATCCCGTCTATATGTCGCTCTCCTGTCTACTTTCGCACTATATGTCATCTATCAGGTGTTCAATCTGAGATTGGACGGCCCCTCGGCCCTGATGGCAACTCTTTTAACGGCTTCAAGCCTTGTCTTCATCAGCCTGGCGCCGACCGTGATGACCGGCTCCATATCGCTTTTTTTCATGTTCTTGGGAATCCTTTATTATCTGAAAGCGTTGCAGACGGATTCAATAAATGATGTCATTGCTTCCGGGCTAATTTTGGGTGTCGGATTTCTTGTCAGAGAAACGGTTGTGATCGCCTTGATAGCCGTCAACCTGCACTTGTTAATTAAGAAGAAATGGTCGCTGATGCCTGCGATCAATATCGCTTTTGCAGTGCCTGCGATTATCTACAGCCTTTTGTTCTTTTTTTGGGGTATAACAAATCCCTGGCTTGGGTGGCTGTTTTATCACTCTCCTGAAAACTATGCAAGGCCAACAATACTCCTGTTCCTCCGATACTTCCTGCAGTATTATATCTTCACTTTAGGTTTTATCGGAGTACTAGGATTTCTTGGTTTGGTTCAGATAATGAGAAAAAGGAGGTTGTCCTCTCTTGACGATACAAGTTCCCTTTTAATTGTCTATTCTGTCGTTGCCTTTTTGTTCTTTTTCGTCTGGCCGGACATTCGCCCCAGGTTCTTCATCGTCTTTGCCCCGGTTCTTTCCTACTTTGTTTTGGAATCGGGGATATTGGATGTTCAAAAGAGATGGCATACTCGGCTTCTTTATCTATTGGTCATCGCCAACTTCGTAGCTGGAGTTCCCATAGCATACCTTTATCTCAGCCCGCATGGTGTCGCAAACGATGCCGTTGATTGGATTAGCCTGAACTATGCTCCCGGAACCGAAGTTCTCTCGCTTGATAACCGGATATCTTATTTTTTAGGCAAAAACGGATTCAAGGTCTACGTCCTAGCAGGGGAAAAGTCTCTTGCCCCCTCCCCAGAGTTAAAGACAGACTACTACTCCGTACTCAGTCAAACTGATTTGGAAGAAAAAAGGATTCTGGCGGTCGAGACCCACATGGGAGAAAAGATCGATCCCAGAATCGGGCCTTATGAAAAAACTCTTCTTGTGAGCCTTAAAAGGCCTTTTCCGTTCGGCTACTTCGCCCACAAGGAAGAGCTGGATTACTGGTATGCCAATATTTATCTTCTTAATCCTCAACTCTAATGATTTTCGATGGCTAAAGTATATGTTCTAAAAACTAAACCCGAGACAGTTACCTCAGACTACAAACGGCTGTTACATCTTTCGGATTACCAAAAGATCATCCCAAAGAAATATGACACGATCTTAAAGCTCAATCTCTCTTGGAGCCTATACTTTCCGGCTTGCTCAACCGAACCTTGGCAGCTTGAAGGTGTGCTCGATGCGATGGTGAATGATGGATATGAAAATATTATTCCCGTAGAAAACAAAACGGTCGTTACCGATCCTTGGAAGGGGGCAGAGGGCAACAAGTGGCTTCCCATCCTAAAAAAGCATAATCTGAAATTCACTTCTCTGACAGACGTTAAATGGATAAACTTTAAGCCTAAAGGCGAGATGGTTGCGATGGATAAAATCTTTCCTGAGGGGTTTGAGATACCTGAGATTCTCATTGGAAAAAACGTTGTCCACCTTCCAACGCAGAAGACTCACGGACACACGGTCATGACGGGGGCGATAAAAAACGCTTTTGGTGGAGTATTGAAAACGAAGAGGCACCACAGCCACCGTCTAATCCACGGCGTGCTTGTTGACATCTTGCAGATCCAAAAAGAGATTCATAAAGGCATCTTCGCTGTCATGGACGGCACAGTATGCGGCAATGGGGCGGGTCCCAGGACGATGGAGCCCTTTGAGGGAAACCGTATCCTTGCCTCAGAAGATCAGGTCGCGATTGATGCAATTTCGGCCAAGATGATGGGCTTTGATCCCCTAAAGATCCCGTTCATAAAAATGTGCCACGAGCGGGGGCTAGGTTGCGGGGATCCGGATCAGATAGACGTGGTAGGTGACGATATCAACCAAATAAACTATAATTTCCACACTGGCAAAAGCCTTGTTGTATGGGCTGATCAGCTCTTCAGAAGGGGCGCACTTAAATTCCTGGAACCAATACTCTTTCACACGCCTCTTTTCAAGTTGTGCATACTCTGCTCTGCGGGTTACCACGACTATGTCTGGTATCCGCTTGTTGGAAAGAGGATAATAAAAGAATTCAATGAGACAAAATGGGGGAAGCTGTTTCAGAAGTATTAAATGGGGAAAAAGAGAAATTGGATCTCTCAATAATCATCCCGGTCTACAACGAGCAGGATAATATCCTGCCTTTGGCTGAAGAGATAAACAATGTCTTAGCCTCTCGGCGTTTTACCTTTGAGATTTTATTTGTCGATGATGGCAGCACAGATGACACATTCGAGGAGATTGTTAAGATCCGGGAAAGAATTCCTCAGGTAAAGGCTTTGCGTTTCAGGAGGAACTTCGGCCAGACCTCTGCCTTGAACGCCGGATTCAAGCATGTTTTGGGAGAGATTGTTGTGGTGCTTGACGGAGACCTCCAAAACGATCCCTCAGACATCCCTCGTTTGCTTGAAAAACTTAAGGAAGGGAACTTTGACGTAGTCAGCGGGTGGAGGCATCCAAGAAAAGACCCGTTTTTCTCCAAGCGACTGCCCTCCGAGTTTGCCAACTGGCTTGCCAGGATGCTTACGGGTGTAAAGCTTCATGACTTTGGATGCAGCCTGAAAGCTTATAGGGGGGAATGTCTGGCAAATCTGGAACTTTACGGGGAAATGCACAGATACATTCCTGCGATAATCGCCGTAGATGGATACAAGATTGGAGAATTGGTGGTCAATCACCGTCCGCGAAAATTTGGGAAAACAAAATACGGGGTAACCCGCATGATCAGGGGGCTACTGGATCTCATGTATGTGAAGTTCTGGCAGGACTATTCGACCCAACCGCTTCACTTCTTCGGGATTCTCGGGTTCATCCAGATATTTGCGGCTTTCATCATCGGCCTCTACAAGGTGGTATGGCAGCGGATAATCCTTCTTGAGAGCCTGAACCTCGGGCCTCTTCTCCTGTTGTTCATCCTTCTCACTATGAATGGGGCATTATTCATCGTGCTCGGGTTCCTAGGAGAAATCATGGTGAGAAACTACTATGCAGAATCTGGCAGGAAGAATTATTCGATAAAGGAAGTTTTAGAGTAATCTGGTTTGTGTTATTGTTTTTCAGGGGATTGATTATAAACCAGTTGCATGTGTGGGTAGGCTATCTCCACACTCTTGGTTTTCGTCGCGGCCTTTAGAAAGCGCTGGTTTATTTCAGATCTCATCGTCATCTGTTTTTTATAGTGGCAGAGGTATCTTACGTTTAGTGTTACGCTTGAGTCTGCCATTGCGACCCGGACGAGAGGTTTGTCGACTTCTTGTTCGATTTCTTTTTTCGTATCTTGGAGCTCCTTTCTATCCTCCTTTAACTCCTCCATCTTCTCTTTTATCACGTCTTTTTTGTTTTCCTCAACTTTTTGGTATACTCTTTTGAGGATGTCAAGGGCATGGCTGAGTTCGGAGTGTTTTTTATCTATTGATTTGTGGATTACTTTGACGTATTTTTTCACGACTTTTGTCGCCGCGTCTTCAAGGAGGTCAACCCCCTTCTCCCAGTCGCTTTCATATGTTATCGAGACGCTTACGTCGTCCCAAATATAGTCTCCGTTTTTGTTGAAGTTCTCCACGCTGTGGGTTAGCACAAATTCGTTTGGGATGGTAGTCAGTTTTCCTGAGTATTCGTCTCGGTTTGCCAGAAGGCCGTCAAGAGTGGTATACATTATGCCGATGTCATTGACGTCTCCCCGGTCTTCCCCGATTTTTATCCTGTCACCGATTGAATAAGTCTTTGAGACCAGGAGTGTAAGCCATCCTACAAGATTGAGTATCGGTTTTTGAAGCGCGAACGTAATTCCGAAACCTATCAAACCCAGAGATGCAAGTAAGGCGGTGAAGTTCGCATAAAGGATTGAGATAGATACTAGGACGAAAAGCAACCATAAGATGTATTTGATAAGCGAGTAGATTGGCGGAAATTCCTTTTGGTTTCCAGAGTGCTCAAAGTATTCTTTAAGAAAACCTTTTGCTATCCCGCTTAAAACCTTTGTTATAATCGCTAGTATTATGATTGTGATGAGTTTAGGTATCACATTTGAGAAAAAATCAGAGAAAAGCGCCCAGTTATGTCTTATCTGGTCTAAAAAGAAAAGATTACATGGGCCATAGGCTACACAGGACAGTACTATGATCAATGTAATAATCACGGTGAAAAAAACCTTTTCTAGGAAATCCATCAAAGAAATATTGTATTGTAAATTATAAAACGTTTTCAGACTACGAACAACCAAGAACCAAGGTTGTTAATGCCACATACAGTCGAAGACCGATGTTCTTTATCCTAATGAAAGAAGCTCAGGATAATAAATCAAAACCGCTCCTAATCCCACCATTAGTAGACCGCCTAAAAGTTTTAGGATTCTGCCGAATTCGGGACTGAGTTTTTGGTGACCTAAAGTATATGCGAATACAGTTACGATAGCGGCCAAAGGCACAACATAAAAAACGCAGTAGAGCGCAAGATACATGTAGTATAGCGAGGTGGGCAACCCTTTCAAGGTGAGGATTCTCGTATAGATTGCAGGAAATCCGAAAGTGCAGGCTAGTTCAAACAGGTTGACAAATACTGCAAGGATTACAGTCCCTATTATTAAGGCGGGGATTTCCTCTTGGCGGGCAAGTTTTCGGATTCTAGCAAGGATTTTGTCCTTTTTTTCATCGGAGAGGGTTAAAGATACACCTCGTCTAAACCAGAAAAAGTCTTTAATATTTATCAGACCCGCGATGACGGCTACGATTCCAATCAAAATCCTCATCCAATTGACATATCCTATGTACAAAAAGATATTCAACCAAGCAGTCATGAATGCGAAGTAGATCACACCGGATGTCGCAACAAATATCCCCCCGATTAAAAGAATCCTCTTTCTGCTTTTCGCATAAGAGATGATTGTTAGCATGAACATCAAGACCCACATAGCGCACGGATTAAATCCGTCGATGAGTCCTATCATGAGGGTGAACAAGGAAAGATTCATAGAGGCCGTGTTGAGTTCTCCGAAGAGGGGTAGATCAACTATCCAGTCATCCTCCAACGTGAGATCGCCTGGCTGGGGGATGTATGATGTTAAACCTCTTTGTTTTTCGAACGGATAAGCGCAGGTTATCTGAGAGGAGGATAAAATCTCTGCCTCCAGGTTTTCTTTTATTGCGGCGTCACCCAACAAATACTTGTTTCCCAGAAAGAGGATCGGAAAACCCGAACCCTGAATCAAATAATAGTTTTTTACGTCCTCGTATACCTTCCGGTTCCCTTCCTTTTCAACATCATATATTATCAGGTCGAATCCGTACTTTTTTCTAAGCTCCTCCACGAAGGGAAGAATCTTTCGGCAGTGGGGACAACTCTGCCTTATGAAAATATGGATGCACATCTTCATCCCACCTTCATTCATATCCTCTAGCGAGTCGCCGCATCCAAAGGCCAGGCAATACTCTATAGCTTCCTCTATTTGCTTTCCTGACGTCTGATCCGTCTGATAGCCAACTATCTCCGTATTCCCCAATACGAAAGTCGGCACACCTTTAATCTGCACTCCCCGCTTCTGCATTAAATTGTTGAAAAGCTCTCGGTTGGAGTCGTTATTATAAATCTCAAGATACTGGATCTCTAATCCAGGATACTTATCCTCAATTTCTGCCAGAAACCTTTTTTCGGCGTTGCAATGGGGGCAGCCCTCCCCCCAAAAGACGTATGCCGTAAAAGTCTCCTTTTTAACGTTTTCAGCCGAGGGGTCGGGAACCTCAAATCCTAAAGCAAAAGAGCTAAGAAGCATCAGGGAAAGGCAAATCCACGCAGTAATCTTGACTCTCATATTCAAACCCTATTATTTTAGTGTAGACTATAAAATAGTCGATAACCAAGGATATGGTATACAATAAATGGACTTTTACGAGTTTGAGACCGAAATAATAGGTGGCGGGCCCGAGCTGACGCCTGAATGTGTAAAAAACATCGAGGTAGTCCAATCGTTAGGAAAAAAATTCCACAAGAAAGCAGGGACCCTTTCTCCGCAGATAGATGACGCATTAAATCGTCTCCCCAAGGAGCTCACCAAGATTATAGAGGTGGCCCACCAACCGAATTTCCTCCCTTATCTTGGGATCTTTCGTAAAGCAGCTATTTCTGATTATCTGGTTAAAAGGCTTTCAGAAAAAAAACAAGAAGTCCTGGCGCTCTTCGGATTCGTTGACACAGACGGATGCACAAACGAATTCATAGGCCAAAACAAGATCCCAGCATCCAATCTCCAAGGATACAAGCGAATCGGATTCAAGATAGAAAAAGATGATAGGCGCAGTCACTACGACGTCATTTCTAAGCCGTCAGAAGAAGCCTTCGGCGAGCAGGTAAAAATTATCTCTGAAAACTATGGCAGCGCTGAAAAGGAAAAAGTAACAGCGGTAGAAGATTTGTTATGGGAATCCTATAGGCAAGCTTCAACCTTTGCCGAGCTCAACGAATACTTCATCTCAAAGCTGGTGAATGACGTATGGGGGCTTGGAATCGTTTTCTTCACTTACTCCGATGTCCAAAAGCAGGGTTTGTTCGCCGATGTTTGGGCCAAGATAATAGTCGAAATCAAAGAATTCAACAAACACTACAATGACGGATTAAAGACTGCAGGATTTCCGCCAACAGACACAGAAAAATACTTCCCCTTCTGGTATCACTGCGGGTGTGGGGCCAAAGTGGCGCTGGAAATTGAATCGTTTAACCCTCTGATAGTTCGTGGGACTTGTCCTCTCTGCGAAAACGAAGCAAACTTGGAATTCGATGAAGAAGCTAGCCAGCTCAATGAATATTTCCCCGATATGAGCGTGAGAGCGGTGACCAGAAACCTCGTTTACGGGCAGGGACTTGGTTCCGCCGTCTACGTATCAGGCTCAGGCGGCGGGCTGAGATACGGAATTCTGGCATCCGAAATCGCTGCCAAAATGGATTTCACACAACCCAAAACACTGGCATGGAAAGGCCAAGACCTCTACATCGGCGTTGTCCATGAAGCGGTCCTAAACGATTTATTTGGTACGCTAGGATTGTCAAAGGAACAATTGCCAGATTCAAAGGACGTGGCTACAAAAATCAAGGATTTTAAAGCCGATTCAATTAAAGAAATCAGGCGACTCGAAGAAGGTCAATGCAAAATCCAAAAACAAAAAGCCGAGATCTATAAGAGCGGATTAACAAACGACAAAAAAGAAGAGATCGAATCCCTGAAGAAGGAGGAAAGTAAATTAAAAGGGGAAATCCAAAGTCAGAAGAACAGGTACCAGCCGGTTGAGAAGGCATTAAATGTTTTTTCACTGACACCTTCCATAATCGATTTACTTGTTTCTCATGGGCTAAAATCCGATATAAATTCGACTTGGAACCACGCATTATCCAAGGCTGCCATCAAAGACGATGGATGGGCTTACCTTATAAAGGAAGACGTAATCCACGAAACAGAGCACTACAATACCTTAGAAACAAAAACTATCTATGAAACAATGAAAGAACTCGAAAAAAATGATTAAACTATCAGCCGATCCAACATCCCCTCTTGGCTCATTCGGGCTAGACCATTTCATGAAAAAATACGGGTTCCCTGTGACTACGGGAGATAGCTCAATTGAGATCCTCTATCAGAAAGGGGATGTTATCCCCCCAAAAAACTGCCTACACATACCCGTTCAAGATAATCTTATCCAGAAAAAACTGGAGCTCACCGAATTAGATGGCGGGGGAGTATCTGCAAACCTCGATATATTTCAAAAAATCGGAATCGAGCTAACCTCAACCTCCGAGTTTCGAAAAAGTCCAACGTCCACGCCGGTTGAGGACATGGAGGCACGGTTGTTTTCAAAAATAAGAGAAATGTGCTCGCAGGCGGGGATCCCGCTGGCTTATAAGCCTTTCTGGCCGAACGGGGCTAAATTCGCTCTCGCACTCACCCACGACGTCGACGAAGTGAAAAAGACCTACCAATACCTAACTCATCTAGCAAAATCCGTTCTGAGAAGAGACATCACTGCAATGAAGGGGCAGATAGCATCAATGAAGGATAAATTAACCGGTTATGAGCCTTACTGGACTTTTGGAAAGATAAAAAAGATCGAGGAAAAATTCAAATGCACCTCAAGTCTGTATTTCCTTCAGGAAGAGGGAAAAGTCGAGCCCACCAAACTAAAAAGCTGGTTTCTGGCAGCTAGAAGATACAGTTACTCAGATGAAAAAATACTAAAGGTGATCCGGGAATTAGATGATGGGGGCTGGGAGGTCGGGCTACATGGGTCATATAATTCCTTTGCAGACGAGGAGCAACTCGGAAAGGAGAAAAAGGCGTTGGATGAAGTGCTTGGCCGCCCGGTCATTGGTACCCGCCAGCACCACCTAAACTTGGAAGTCCCAAAGACCTGGCGAATACAGCAGGGAATCGGATTAAAATACGACAGCAGTCTCGGATTCAAGGACACAAACGGGTTTCGGGCGGGTACATGCTTCCCCTTTCACCCATTCGATTATGAGTTGGGTCGGGGATTGGATATTCTTGAGCTTCCTCTGACATTCATGGATACTACCCTGTTTTCCAGAAGAAATGAGTTCTGGAATGTCTTTCAACCGCTGATTTCAACTGTGGAAGAAAACAGGGGCTTGTTCACTCTTTTATTTCACACATCCACGTTCAATAATAATGAGTATCCTGGCTGGATTGAATACTACTCTGGCATTCTGGATTATGCTCGTCAAAGGGGTGCTTGGATAACAAACGGGCAAAGAATAGCTGAATGGTGGATTGATAGGCAAAACAAAGAACTGTCTTTAGAACGTCACGCCAGCGAATACAAGATAAGCTGTGGTTCAGGCCTTCCGGGAAACCAGTTACTGATCCAAGTACCCAAAGACATGACCTTGTCATCCACACAAAAAGAAATCCGAATAATTAAATGCTCTAATTCCGATGTATTAATCGAGCCCAAAACAGACGAAGAATTATGTGAGGTTGAATTCCGACTGAAAAAATGAGCGTGAAAAAGTTTTTCATGGAGATTCTAACAAGATTTTTCTCGTATCTTCCATCAGGTATTAAGCTTTGGGTCTACGCGCAAAGAGGGTCTACAATAGGAAAAAACGTGTTTCTTGGATTCGGCTCCATTATAATCCCAGCCGACATGGATTTCACCCAGATAAATTTGGCTGACAACGCCTATATCAACGAGGGGGTCCACATATATGCCAAAAAATTCGCCATGGGAAAAAACGCAGAAATCAAGCGCAACACGAGAATCTGGGGGCAATCCATGTTTGAAATGAAAGATGATTCCTACATAGACCAAGACGTATTGATCGATTTAAGGCGGAATGTATCCTTGGGAGTAGCCTCAGGAATTGGCGCAAGAAGTATTCTATACACTCACGGAGTCTGGCATTCTGTCCTCACAGGTGCCCCCCACCAGTTCGCACCCATCACGATTAAAGATCGGGTTTGGATTGCGGCAAACGTTTTTGTAATGCCTGGCACAACCATCGGCGAAGATGCGATAGTTGCGGCCTGCTCGGTTGTGACAAGAGAAGTCAATGAGGGTTCAGTTGTCGCAGGAAACCCCGCAAAGGAGATAAGCAGAACTTCCAAGTTGACAAAGGTCCTTGGGGTGGGCGAACAAAACAAACTCGTCCAGATGATGCTCTCTGATTTTTCCGAGATATACGAGAAAACAGCTCAAATCACCGAAAAAAAGGACGATTCAATGAAAATCGAGCTGAATTTGAAAAACAGCACATATAATATTTACTATATCATGAGACTCGAAAGCTTCGACCAACTGATGGATGCAACCTCAATCAAATCCAATCCAAAAAAGTGCGTTTTAGTGTATCTTCTCGTAAACAAGGGATTAGAGACGAATATGGCAAGGGCGGGAGTCGGATTAATCAATTTAGTTGAAAACGAAATCATCAACCCAAACCCTGCAACAGCCGAGCTAGAAAAGGTTTTTGGGAATTACGGATTGCGCTTAAAATATAATCGTATTTATAGTTGAGGACACAACTTATTAGACAAGCTTTTGTGTCCTCAAATACATTTGAGGGCATAACTGGCTAGAAATTTGTCCAAGAAGTTATGCCCTCAACTATAATTGGCAACACCGATATAATTTTTTAGCTAAACTTGGAGAAGACAATGTATGTGACCGGAGCCGGGAGGACGAAATTTGGCCCATTAAAACAGACCATACCTGAGCTACTTTATGAGGCAATGTATAAGGCAGTCGAAGATAGCTCAATGGATGCCAAAGAAATCGAGGCGGTCTATGTGGGAAACTTTTGCGCCGGCCCATTTCAGAATCAGCTACATATGAACTCCTTGGTCGCAGGGCTTCTTCCGGCAAATGACATACCTATCATCAGAGTAGAGTCTGCGTGCGCAAGCGCAAGTCTCGCGCTGCACCAAGCCTTAAAGGATCTTTCAAGGTATTCCAAGATACTAGTTGTCGGTGTCGAAAAGATGACCGGTGTCGACGGAAAAAAAGCAAGTGAATACATATCGTCAGCAGGAGATGTTCTCCTCGATCAATCTCAGGGGCTCATATTTCCTGCAAGTTACGCTTTAATAGCAGCTCAACACATGAGAAAATACGGCACCACAACTGATGATCTGGCACTGGTATCGCTCAAGAACCATGAAAACGCCAACCTAAACGAACTCGCCCACTTCTACCACAAAAAAGTAACGCTTGAGATGATAATGAATTCCCCAGTCGTTTGCACCCCACTAAGACTCTTTGACTGCAGCCCGATAAGCGACGGAGCCGCCGCTCTTGTGATATCAAATGAAAAGTCCACAGATAGGGATGTTGAGTTATCTGCCTCTCAGCTTGCCACAGACACTTTATCGCTTTCCCAGCGAAAGGACCTTACAACATTTAAGGCCACAAAAAAAGCAGGCAAACTTGCTCTAGAGCAAGCGGGCATCACACAAAAGGACGTTGATTTAGTACAAGTCCATGACTGCTTCACGATAGCAGAGCTAGTTGCACTAGAAGACCTAGGATTTGCGCAACCTGGTAAGGCGGCCGAGATGGTGAGGGAAGGCAGGACTAAACTAGACGGTGATCTACCGGTAAATACTGACGGCGGACTCAAAGGGGACGGACACCCGATCGGAGCCACAGGGATAGCAGAAGTATATGAGCTGGTAGTGCAGCTTCGAGGCGAAGCGGGGAAAAGACAGGTTGACGGGGCAAAGGTCGGTTTGGCGCAAAACATCGGAGGCGTAGGCGGAACAGCTTTGGTCCACATCCTCGGGAGGCCCGACTAAAATGGTTATGCGATGCGAACAATGCGATTTGAACTGGTATTATCCGGTGAAAAAATGCATTTACTGCAAAGGCGATACAGTCGAGGTTTCATCCAAGAAATATAAGGTAATCGATTCTACTGTCATTTCGATCCCATCAACCGGCCACACCCAAGTACCCTACTATGACCTGCTTTTAGAAGACGAACATGGAAACCTTCACATAAAAAAATCCTTTAAGAGATACGATAATGGTCAAGAGTTCTCAGCCGATGAGAGCGAAAAAAAGGCCAAAGGTGAAACCTACACAATCGGTGTAGTCGGGACGGGGACCGTGGGTTCCGGAATCGCTCAAGTAGTGCTCCAGGCCGGATTCAATCTCATTTGGGAAAGCAGAAAGAAAAAGTCCCTTGAGGATGGATTAAAAAAGATCGAACGAAACCTATTGAAGTCGATGAGTGAAAAAGAAAAAGATAAACTCCTTGGGAACCTCAAGACGTCTACTGATCTAAAGGATCTGGCCGAAGCTGATCTAGTCGTCGAAGCGGTCGTCGAAAACCTGGATATAAAAAAGATAATCTTTTCCGAGCTCGACGAGATCTGCCCTCCAGAAACCATAATCTCTTCTACTTCGTCATCTCTTTCAATAACCGAGATCTCAGATGGGCTCAGAAATCCCGAAAGAGTGATCGGACTGCATTTCTTCAATCCAGTACCTATAATGCATCTTGCGGAAGTCGCACCCACAGAGAAGACATCGGATGACGTCATCGAAAAAACCACCAAAATCGCAGAAGCATTGAATAAGACTGTTGTCCCAGTCACAGACTCTCCATGCTATGTGGTCAATAGGATTCTGATGCCTTATCTAAACGAGGCAGTTCTCACGTTGGAGGAGGGGGTCGCAAAAAAGGAAGACATTGACACAGCCGCACGCCTGGGCCTCAACCACCCGATTGGACCGCTCGCGCTACTGGACTTAATCGGTTTAGACGTCTTTTTGGCTATAATGAACAGCCTGGCCCGAAGGACTAAAAACCCGAAATTCAATGTTGCCTCATTAGTCGAAAAAATGGTTTCAGAAGGTAAGCTTGGACGAAAAAGTGGGCAGGGATTCTACAAATACTAGCTTTTGGAAATGATTCACGTAGAAAACCTCAAAAAAACCGAAGAGGAGGAATGGGACAAACTGGTCGAGTCCTCGCCTCACGCAACGCTTTTTCACAAACTGGATTTTCTCAAACCTTTGGCAAAGCACACCAAAAGCGAACTTGCTCTTCTCGTAGGATATAAAAAAGAGGAAAAAATCGGTGGATTACCAATTTTTATCCAAAAGAGATCCAACCTAAAGATGGCGCTTTCACCTCCAAGAGAGATGAGCATTCCCTATCTGGGTCCAATCCTTCGGGACTGGAATGATCTTCCGCAGTACAGACGAGAACCCAATTTCCACGAATTCATCGAAAAAGCGGATGAGTTTCTAAAAACCGAATTCAATCCAAGCTATATCTCAATCAGCACCCCCCCAAACATGGATGACGCGAGACCTTTCAAATGGGCCGGGTACGAAGTCGAACCCATGTATAATTACCTCCTGGATCTAAGAGTTGGTAAGGGCAAGCTCTGGGAAGGTTTGAAAAAGAAACTGAGACAGGACATAACCCGAACGAAAAAACGGGGTATCACCGTCGAGGAAGGGGGAAAAAAGGAATTCATCTATGTGTACGAACAGGTCGCAGAAAGATACGCCGAGCAGGGAAAGACACCCTCTTTAACAAAGGAATTCCTTCTTGACGTCTACAAAAATTTCCATCCCGAAAACCTCCGAGTATTTGTCGCAAAATTCGAAGGCCAATACGCGGGGGGCGTAATCGAAGTCTACTTCAACGACCGCGCCGAATCCTGGGTGGGAAGCACCAAAGTCAACGTTTCAGGCGTCTCCCCAAACGATCTCATCCAGTGGCAGACAATCGAGTGGGCGGCAGAACACGGCCTAAAAGACTACATCATAATCGGAGCCAACACTCCAAGGCTCAGCTCCTACAAACTGAAATTCAACCCCAATCCAAGCATCTATTTTTCCGCGAAAAAATATAGCTCAGCCTATGTGAAATTAGCTGAGCACGGATACAAGAAGATACTAAGGCCACTGAAAGAAAAGATAAGATAAAAGACTGAAGTCTTAGTAAGAAAAGATAAAAAAGAAAAAAGGCCCTAAAAAAAATAAGAAAGAAGAAAAAGATTAAGCAGCCTTTTTTTGTGATCCTAGTTCTCCAATCCCTGGTCTTACATCCACAGTTTTCCCAGCAGCCATTTCAAGCTTTATTGCTTCAAACCACTTAGCAACATTTGGAGGTGCATCTCCTATGTGTCCTGAGGCAAGTTCTACTAGTTTTGCCGCTCCCTTTTGATCGAGTTGGACCATGAAAGAACTCATCTTAGCAAGTTCTTTTCCTCCCTGTCCTCCTCTCGCCTCTGACTGAGCGAATCGTTCTCTTGCAGAATCAAATGAGAACTCTGCCAAGGAGCTTGCATTTGTATTTAATACTTCAGTTGCTCTTCCGGCCCCTGCACCTGCATTAACGACTGCATTTGCGATATTATTCATTACAGGTGCAATATCTGTTCCTTCAGCGACCCGCGCTAATTCATTACCTAACGGTTGAAGTTGTTTAAGGGTTGCTTTAGGGGGCGGTACTTGGATCTTATCGGTGACTGCTATCCCTGCCCTTGGAGAGGTTCTTGGTGCTATTTGTGCTGGTATACTCATCTTTTTCCCACCTCGTTTTTTATGTTTGATTCTTTCTGATGTATCCCTTTTAGGATGTTGGGAAATAAAAGTGCCGATTTAGCCGAGTATCAGCTTTGACGTGATGTATGTCTCTATCATAGCCGCTATCAAAAGCAGTGGGACTACTATGAAGAAGTAGACTCTAATACACAGTAACAAGGTGACTTTGAACGACTCCAATCTCCCCCTACCCTTCAAAGGCTTGATTATCGAATATCCGATTCTTCCTGCGAGTGCGGCGTTGATGAAGAATGCGGGAAGCTCAAATATTCCATGGGGGATGATCCCTGCGAAGACGATTGACAGCTCCAATCCTTTTGTCAGGGAATATCTAGTCACAGCTCCAACCAGAAAACCGTTCAGGGAAACTATTGCTGCGGGGCCGACTATGAAGAATCCAGTAAGTAATGTGATAAAGGTTGCTGTGACGTTTCTCAGAAAGATATTCGTGAAGGTCTCGAAACTCGAGCCCTCGATGAATATCCCCTCGAATGCTGTCAACAAAAAATCCTCAAAGTATTTTTCAAAAAAGGGAAAGAAGAAAAAACCCATCAGGCCAGTAAAACAAAACAGAAAAAAAATCATCAATACCAAAATCCTGTTTTCCCCCAGAAACTTAAATTCTTCCCTGAGCATTTTTTATCCCTTCTCGTCAAAAACATAGACATGTCCTCCTTAAAGAAAACCGAAGATGACAGAAAAACCGTCGAGTACCTAAAAGAGGTTTTAACAAAGTGTCTAGCAATAAGGGAAGGTGAAAAAGTCCTCGTAGTCGCAGACACTCAAAGCCTGGAAGTAGCGGAGTATTTCCTGAAAGCTAGCTATGCACTATCGTCAAATTCTTCGATTATTGTGATGGAACCTCGGGAAAGGAATGGGCAAGAACCCACAAAAGAAGTGTCAGAAGCGATGATCCGTCCCGATGTAGAATTACTACTCACATCTAAATCGATCTCTCATACAGATGCTCGAAGGAATGCTCTCAAGTCAGGCGCAAGATTAGCGAGTCTTCCAGGTCTCACAAAAGAGATGATAACCTCTGGAGGTCTCACAGCAGATTATGATATCGTAAAAAAAATAACAGACAAAGTTGCAAAAGAGATTAGTGGGACGAGTGTAGTAAAAATTGAATCAAAGCTTGGAACAAATCTGACACTTGAAATTTCCGGGCAAAAAATTTATGGTGACACTGGGATCTATGTTAAGCCTAGAAGTTGGGGCAATCTTCCCGCGGGAGAAGTTTGTCTTGCTCCGGTTGAGGGAGTGGGTGAAGGATTGTTTGTTGTTGATGGATCGATGATAGATTCGTTGAACGACACTATCGAGATAGAGATTTCAGAGGGAAGAGCAGTATCAATCAGAGGGGGAAAAGAAGCAGAAAAGTTGGAGCAGGTGTTGGAAAAATCTGGATCTAAAGCCTTCATGCTTGCCGAATTGGGATTCGGCACAAATCCCCAAGCCAGATTGATTGGAAATGTTTTGGAGGATGAAAAAGTCTTGGGGACAATCCATATTGCATTTGGAAATAATATTTCATTTGGAGGAACAAACGATGTCCCAGTTCATATCGATGGAGTGATGAAGGAACCAAATATTTTCTTTGACAAGAAATTAGTAATGGAAAAAGGAAAATTTTTATTTGAGTTTTAAGTGAAATTTACTGTTTTACGCAACTTTAGAAAAACTAGTCTATTTTTATTTGTTCGGATGAAATCTTTTATCGGTGATCTGTTATGGCCGCAAAAAAGAAGGCAGTGAAAAAGAAAGCTGTTAAGAAGAAAGCTGTTACTAAAAAGGCAGTGAAGAAAAAAGCAGTGAAAATCCGAAACATAAAAATCCTGCTCACGTTCCATTGTGCTAACAGCTAAAGCCTGGGATTTTTCTTTAATAATATTTTTGATTAAAATAGGGATACTTAATAAATCATTAGGGCCTGCGACTAAATCAACATCTGGCATACGCTTAAAAATCTCATCCTTATAATTCTGCGCCATACAACCAATCACCCCTATTATTTTTTTATCTGGGTGATTGATCCTGAGCGTCAGCGAAGGACCTTTTTTCTTTAGTCTTCCCAGAGCGCTCCAGATTCTCTCCTCAGCATGTTGCCTAACTGAACAGGTGTTAAATAAAATTACTCCGGCGTCCTCAGGCGAATCCGACATAACAAATCCGGCATCCCGAAGCAAGCCACAAAGCGCCTCGGAATCGCGGACATTCATCTGACAGCCAAAAGTTCGAAGATAAACAATTTTGTTCATAAAAGCTTATTCCTTTCTTCGAAGCTTTTGGTTGATCCTGAGCGAATGACGAGAACAAAGTTCGAGGAATAAGTCGAGGGAACATCCGTAGGTACGTATAAAGATTTTGTCATCACTCGTTCTATCCCCTTCATTATGGGAAAAAATTTAATGCTTTAC
>JBDREA010000160.1:0-5832 GCA_043820265.1 Candidatus Altarchaeota archaeon
ACACCCCCCAAGTCCGCAACCAGCCTTAAATACTGGTTCTCATAATCACTTGAGGAAGTCATTTATAATCTCCAAATAATCTATGGAGCAAACAGCTTCATAGATTGACCTCCTCAAAAATCAAGCATTTCTACAAAGCCTAGTATTCGTTTTTTCTGTCCAGTCACGCTTTGAATAGCGTCTGCAATACGTTGTAGATCCTCTCTATATGGATCTTTGTTTTTAACTCTAGAGTGAGGGTTTTCAAGCTCTGCCCCATACTCACCGGCGAGCTCCCAAAATGGCCTATTGTGATCAATTTTTGTTAGAGGCGATAATGGCATCAACTCCAGAGAACTGCCCATAGATTCCAGGTGTTTTGAAAGACCGATTTCTCCCGCAACCCTTTCAAGAAATGGGCGATGATTCTCAACTTTAAAACCAGGGGCATACTGAATGCCTATTATAACAGAATTACCCCCAACCCCTTGATCCACTTTATAAGGGAATTCTTTTCCCCCCCATACCTTGGGTTGGAATCCTCTATTCCAGGCGTGCAGATTAATATCTGGGTGTTCTAATTGCAGGAAGTCTTGAGCATTTGCTGGTCGACGGCTTCCATCAGAAGATACGGGTATTCTGTCACCGCCAGGAGTAATCAAGTGGATATTTGCCGGCTTAAGACCCCACAATACACTTTCCCCCTCGATACTCATAGTACTACCAGGGACCCTCATATGTGTTTTTGTATATCCCGGCCGCCGGTGTGACGGGACTTCTTCCCTTATGAACTCCAAACCACACGGTATAGATTCTACTGATTTTCCCCCACCCCCCACACTAAAAGAATGTTTGAATCCTGGATCTCGGGGAATCGTAACGACTTCCCCTCGGCCTGAAGGATCGGGTTGTAAGGGTGCATTGCCCCCCCTTACACCGCCCCTTGCAATTACCGACATGGTCTTAGATAATACTACGAATTCGATGAATAAAAAATGAAAAAAGGGGCACTAGACTCAAAGTAATGAAAAAAAAAGAAGTATAGTTAGGATCAGAAAACATCGATTCGTCAAATATAATGTCAACACTACCGCTCCAATTCAAATGCGTATTTTTTTCTTTTTTAGGAGAATGCTTTTAAGATTAAAAATAATATATCTGCTGCAATGTTTATCGTCTTGGAGGGGTTGGACGGGTGCGGTAAGTCTACTCAGGCAAAGCTTTTAGCAGACTGGTTGATAGAGAGGGGCGGAGAGGTGCTTCTTACAGCCGAGCCCACGCGAAGCAGAGTCGGTTTGTTCATCAGGGAGATTCTCGCAAGCGACATCGAATTGGACCCTAAGACGCTTTCGCTTCTTTTCGTTGCAGACCGAATCCAGCACCTGAAAGACGAGATCGAGCCTGCGCTTCTCGCAGAAAAGTATGTGGTCTCAGAAAGATACTATTACTCGACCATCGCCTACCAGAACGCGCAGGAGGTCAGCTGGGACTGGCTCACAGGACTAAACGATTTTCGTGCCCCGGACGTCTCGATCCTTCTGGATGTGCCGCCCAAGAAGGCATCTGAGAAGATACGAGAAAAGATCCTGCGGGAAAAGGATGAAACGGAACGGGCGAGGAAGAAATTCGAAGAGGAAAAGAAAAAGTTCGAGGACCACAAGCTCAAGTTCACAGAACATAGAAAGCGCTTCCACCAGATAAAGAAGAATCCCTATGCCGTGTCCGGCTCATCTGAGGGGAAAAAATTCAAACACTACCTCGACGAACGAAACGCATCGACCGCTGAAAAGCAGCTTAGAAGTTTGATGGCCGAACTCCTCGAACTTGACGAGGCGAGGATGGCCTCAGAAGAAGAATATGAAGCAGCCCGTACGAAGTATCTGAAATTCGAAAAATTCGAGCGTCCCACAACACTCGAATCCGATGCCAGCGAATACGATGTCTTTTTGAAAAAAGTCTATGAAAACTACCACAGATTCGAGGATATGACTTTAGTCGATGGCACGAAGTCCATAGAAAAAGTCGCGGCAGATATACAGGAGATAGTCGGGGCAGTGTTGTAAATTATTGGATATATTCGGATAGATTGAATTTTTTGAATTTATTTAATTCTTCTGGTAGCGCGTAGACTGAGATTGTTAGCCGTTCTTCTTCTGCTTGCTCGAGGCTTCGGGCGAGGGTGGATACTTCGTCTATTCTTCTGAGTTCTCCTTCGTATTCGATTTTTGTTTTGTATTCCTGGAGCTTGGCTTCCGGGATGTCTAGGAGGACGAATCCTTTTTTGTTTTTTGTTTCGCTTGCGATTTGGTTTTGGATTTTGTCTTTTTTTTCTGCGAGGTTTCTTTGCTCATCGATACTGAACGAATTCAGTTTTACGCGATAGGCTGTCTTAAAGAGCCTTCTCTCGTCGAGTCGGCGCATCATCTCTTTTGGGTAGCCTCCGCTAGCCCGAAGCTTTGACACCAGGTCGATGTCGTCCATTGAAAGGTAATTTTTCAGGGAGAGCTTTCGTTTCGAAAACAGATGCTTTATTGCTTCGACTAGCATTGATTCGGCGATTCTTTTCGTCTTGTGCCAGTAGACGGTCTGATACATTAAGCCTCGGCTTATGAGAAGTGATTCGACTGCTTCGAGGCTTCCTGCGTCTAATACGACGTCTGAGTGGGTGAGTTTGATGGATTCGATTATGCGTTCGAGGTCGGCTAGGCCGTAGGCTACTCCCGCGTAGTGGGCGTCTCGCAGAAGGTAGTCCATTTTGTCGACGTCTATCTCGGATGAGAGGATCTTTCCCATTCTCCCTCCCCCGACGACGAGGTCTGCGATGAGATTCGGGTTGAGGCCGTGCCTTCTTAAAATCTTCGCCACCTCGGTCTGCTGGATTATCCTTGCGGACTGCTCTTCGTGGAAGATGTTCCTCTTTGAGAGGAGCTCGTCTGACGTGTGGCTGAAGGGGGCGTGGCCGACGTCGTGCAGGAGGCCTGCTGCCCTGAGAGCCTTAGAGTTCTTTGATTTCAAATTGAGGTGGCGGCCGACTTTTCCCGCCAGATGCATGACGCCTAGGCTGTGCTCGAATCTGGTGCTCGTCATCGAGGGATAGACGTAGCTGCACAAGCCGTTTTGGCGGATGTTTCTAAGCCGCTGCATCGCGGGTGTATCAACGAGCTCCACTTCCAGATCCGACAGAGTTATGTCACCGTGGATTGAGTCGCGGATAACCCGGTCCTTCGAATTATATGCCATTGTAAGAAATAGCACTTAGTTTAAAAAGAGGAGTGCATGGACCTTGTTATTCAAAGGCTGGCCAGAAATTCGTCAAATAGGTAGTAGCTGTCCCAGGGGCCGGGGTGTGCTTCGGGGTGGTATTGTACGGTGCGGACTGGGTAGTCGTTGTGTTTTACTCCTTCGACGCTTTGGTCGTTTAGGTTGATGTGGGTTACTTCGAGTCCTGTTCCAGCGCAGGTTTCAGCGTCGACTGCGAATCCGTGGTTTTGGCTTGTGATGTAGACTTTGTTTGTCTTCAGGTCTTTGACCGGTTGGTTTGCGCCTCGGTGGCCGAACTTGAGCTTGTAGGTTTTGGCTCCGCACGCAAGGGATACAAGCTGGTTTCCGAAGCATATGCCAAACATCGGGACTCGCTCCTCGATAACTTCCTTTATCGTCTTTATCACATAGTCCACGCGTTCAGGGTCGCCTGGGCCGTTACTTACAAGGACTCCGTCTGGCTCGTATCCTAAGATCTCGTCTTTTGTTGCTCGGGCGGGCATCCTTACAACGTTGACCCCCCTATCGTTGATGCATTTAATGATGCTTTGTTTTTCCCCGCAGTCTATGAGGACTACATTCTTCTTTGCGCCTTTCACGTCGTATCGAATTGGCTTTTTCACGGAGACTAAGTCCACCAGGTCAACTTCCGAAATCGACTTCATGGATGCCGCCTCCTCTTTCAGTTCTTCGAGTTCTTTTTCGTCGAATGGGGATTGGAGTATTGCGTTCATCACCCCGTAGTTCCTTATCTTTCTGGTCAGAAACCTTGTATCGACTCCCTGGAGGCCTGGTATGTCGTAGTCTTTGAGAAATTCATCAAGGTTTTTTGTTAATTTTCCATGGCTTGGTTGGTCTGTCAACTCCCGGACTACGAATCCTTCGACCTGAACTTTATCTGATTCCATTTGCCCTTCTATTGTCCCGTAATTTCCTATTAGGGGATAGGTGGGCATGAGGATCTGGTATTTGTAGCTGGGATCGGTCAAAGCCTCTTGGTAGCCTGACATCGAAGTGTTGAAGACGAGTTCTCCCTTGGATTTTCCGTCTGATCCGAATCCTTCTCCGATTACGGCCGTGCCGTCGGCAAGGACCAATGCTGCCTTGTCTTTCTTCATCTTTTTTTGTTGAATTGTCTTCGACGTATTTATTATTCAATCATTATAGTGGACGTCAAAACTTCATTGATACTCCCTAGGAATTTTTGACGTCCGATATATTTGACGGCATAAATATTATGTGAATGTTTTTATGCCGTCAACTATAATATATCTGGTAAGATGAGGTTTGAGATATTTGTCATTCTGATGGTTGGAGTTATTCTAGCTGCAGGCTGCATTTCTGAGTCCGAAAAGATTACGCCTGAATTAGTAAAAGACCGGACTTTGATGGCCGTCACAAACGCTTCTTCTTATTCTTTTAAGATGGTCATGGAGATGACTATCAAAGGCGAAGGGCTTGAGGGGGGCACCGAGGCTGTGCTGAGGATTTTCGGAGAAGGCGACGTGGATTTGGCTAATAGAAAAAGCCGATTGGCTCTTGAAATGGAAAACCCCCAGATCCCTGGGGGGACGCCCGAGGGTGTGAACACGACCTTGTATTTTATCGGGGACACGGCCTACATGGAGGTTTTTAAGACTTGGATTTCTCAAAGAATAGAGAACGTCGACGACGTCTGGAGCCGCCAGAACCAAGTGCAAATCCAATCCGAGCTGCTACAGGATGCTAAGCTTGAATTACTAGCAGACGAAGAAATTGACGGGGAAGCGGTCTATGTCCTAAGGGTCACACCCGACAAATTAAAGGTTTTAAGATACATGATGGAACAATCTAAGACAAACGATTTTTCAAGCTTGTCTGAAACCGAGCTTTCAGCTATGAGCGAGAACCTGGGGAAGTTCTCCGTTACCCAGTGGATCAGAAAAGACGATTACCTTCCCATTCGGTTCAAGACGTTGATGGAGATGTCAACGGATAACTCGACTGTCACAATGGACATGGATATGAGTATCTCAAATTATAACAAGGAATTCATCATCGAGCCGCCGTCTGATGCCATTGATTTTGAGCAGATGGTTTCTGCAGTATAAAAAATATTTTCTTATCTCTCTTCGCGCTTGTTTTTTCTGACACTGTAGACTAGAAGAGATATTATTGTCAGGGCAATCGCCACTCCATATGCTGTCTGGGTGGTCGCAGGAACTGAGAAATTCTTCTGTAAGAAGTATAGGAGGACATAAGGCATGAAACCCAGAAACAATGAATAACCGAATCTTTCAACAAGATCTAATTCATCTTTTTTCGGATAAATAGCAAAGCTGATTGCAAGACCTGGAATAAGCACTGCAAGGAGTATTCCAACCGAACCGACGAGCGCTGTGTAATAGTCCATGACAAAAGAATTACGACATATGATTATAAATCGGATGGGAAATCAGTGGATGAGGTCCCAGGCAAGAATTGGTATTTTTGGCGCGCTTCGAAGAAGGAATCTTGGATTCATTAATAACCCTTTTATTAGAGGGGTTATGTAGTCCATGTCCCCCTTTTTTTCTATTACTTGAGGGAAATCTTTAAGTAACTCGACAAGTT
>JBDREA010000161.1:0-9407 GCA_043820265.1 Candidatus Altarchaeota archaeon
TATCGCATTAAAACTCCTTTGGATTCGGATGATGACAGGAGGAGGCATAGCAGAAACATCAGCAATACTCTCAGCGCTACTCATCATATCAGGGCTGCAGCTAACACTATTTGCGATGTTCTTTGACATGCAAGAAAACAAGTCTTGATTCGAATAGAATAAATGAAAGGGGAAAAAAGGAAAATAAAAGAAAAACATGAAACAGGTAATAAGAAAAGTAAAAGACAAAAAGGGGAAGATACAAGTGGTAGATATTCCAACACCCAATTTAGGCGACGACCAAGTCCTGATTTCTACTCACTATTCCCTCATCAGTTCTGGAACAGAAACGACTACTATAGGGAAAACCCCAGTTGAACTTGCAAAACAGACAATACAGGATCCCTGGATGAGAAACATAGTAAAAAATCTTGTGTTCTCAGGAGGGATACGGCAGACGCTGGATGTAGTGAAAAACGAAGTAGACCTATACCGGGCTATCGGATACAGCGGTTCAGGTATCGTCTTAAAGACTGGGAAAAACGTTTCAGACGTAAAAGTGGGGGACAGAGTCGCCTATGCTGCTCAAGGGCATGCAGAACAGGTAGCTGCCTACGCAAACCATGTCGTGAAAGTCGATGAAGACGTAAATTTGAAGCATGCCGCATTTGCCACGGTAGGAGGAATCGCTCTCCAAGGAGTAAGAAGAGCGCAGACCCATATAGGTGACTGGGTGGTTGTTTATGGATTAGGACTTGTAGGTCAATTAACTGCTCAGATTCTTGATGCGTCAGGAGCTAAAGTAATCGGGATCGACATCGACAAAACTAGGATAGCTCTGGCAAAGAAGACAGCCATACAACATATTGTGAATCCATCGGAAGAAGAGGTAGTAAATGCAGTATTGCGAAAAACATCAGGAAAAGGTGCTGATGCCACAATCATATGCGCTTCATCAAAGGATCCAGCAATCGCCAACAATGCTATGAAGATGACCAGGAAACAAGGGCGAGTCGTCTTTGTGGGACTTGTTAAAATGGATCTGGAACGAATGCCATTTTTTCTAAACGAATTGGACCTTTCGTTCTCAAGAGCCTACGGACCCGGAAGCTACGACAATGCATACGAGAAAGGCAGAGTGGATTACCCCTACCACTACGTTCGTTGGACTGAAAAACGAAACCTTGTAGAAATAATCAGACTGATAAAAGAGGGGCGCCTAAACATCGACCCGTTGATAGAGGGGGTGGTTTCAATAAGCGATGCCCAAAGAGCATTTGACAAAATTAGATCCAAGAAGATGGATTCTGTTGCGATGCTACTTTCCTACCCTCACGTGAATGAAGTAAAAACTATAATCCAGACTGGACATCTGAAATCCAATAAAGTCCTGAAAAAGAACAAAATCGGGGTGGGAGTCATAGGTGTTGGAAATTTTGCACGTAACTTTCTTTTACCAAACCTAGAGCGTACTAAAAGATACAATATAAGAGCACTATGCTCAGCGTCAGGAATCAATGCAACATCTGTTTCCGATCAGTACAGGGCAGAATACGTAACTTCAGATTATCATGATATCCTTAAAGACCCGGAGATAGATGCTGTGCTAATCGCGACCAGACACAATCTCCATTCAAAAATCGTCATTGATGCTGCAAAAGCAGGAAAAAATATCTTTGTAGAAAAACCCATTGCCATGAATTTAAGTGATTTGGATAGCGTAAAAAAGGCAGTGGAAAAATCAGGTGTTCATCTCATGGTAGGATTCAACCGGAGATACTCAGATGTTTCCAAATCAGTGAAAAAAAGAATAACTCAGAAACCAATTATTGTGAGATACACCGTCAACATCCAGCATCTCCCGGAATCCCATTGGACGCTAGACCCAATCGAGGGTGGAGGGAGATTGGTTGGAGAATCCGATCATTTCTTCGATCTAATGAACTACTTCATAGGATCCCCACCGGTCAAGGTCCAAGCACATGCTCTTCCCCTGACAGGGGACTCCCAAGAAGGCCTGTTTAACACAATGGTTCAGGTAAAATACGAAAACGGATCAATCGGACAACTCACATACACAAGCCTAGGTGGCCCAAATCTGCCCAGGGAGAAAGTTGAAATCTTCTGCGGAAGCCACCACGTCGAAATTCGGGATTTCAGAGAGATACTTGTCGACGGCAAGAAAAATTCAAAAAAATCAGGCATGGGATATAGAGAGGAACTAATTGCATTCTATGATCAATTAACCGGGAAAAATGAGAATGCAATCCCAAACCTGGATGAAACATTCTGGGCAGACTGGATTATCCTCACAGCTGATGATCAGGTAAGGAAAAATAAAGGTTAAATTGAGGTATACAAGGGTCGGAATATCTAGTGTGTTTTCTACAGAATGGATGGGATCAGCTCACAGTCCAAAGGGGAAAATAGTCCTAAAGGAGGAAACTTGGGAAAATCCCCAAGAGAGGTTGCACATGCATCACATAAAAAAAAAGTTGACCCTGACGAGTACTACGAACTTGCCTTGAGAGATACCTGGGGTTGGGATACGCCTGAAAACTTCATCCGGACGAAAGGCAAGAATTTAAGGCCCCGTCTTAAGGCCGCAGTATTACTAGCTCAACTTCAACCAGGTATGCGGATCTTGGATGTGGGATGTGGAAGGGGGGAGGTCGTATTAGAATGTGCCCGGAGAGGCGCCCATGCTGTTGGTTTAGACTACAGTCTGAACTTGATAAAATTGGCAAATAAAGTCAAGTCCTTGCATACATCCGAAGAGCAGCTTCTAATGGAGTTTATTTATGGCAACTTAAACAAATTAAAACTTGATGAAAGATTCGACCGGATTTTCATGCTAGACTTAGTTGAACACCTTGATGACACGGAGCTGCGAAGACTATTTCAATCTTGCCGTCGACTACTTTCAGAAAACGGCGCGATAGTTATTCACACAGTCCCCAATAGATGGGTGTATGATATTGCATATACTAAAATCCTTCGACTCTTTATGCCTTGGCTTATAAAAAATCCACGCAGTGAAAAAGAAAAAGCCATCCATATCAATGAAATGACAATTCCCGACCTGCATGATCTTCTTAAAAGATACAACTTTGATTGCCGGGTTTGGCTGCAGGATATGATGGTGGACCAGGCTCATTGGCATAGAAACAAACAAACAACGGATCTCAGAGGAAAAATATATAAGATTCTACAAAATCCCCTGTTTTATTTAACGTATAAGATATTGGCAAAAACTGCTCTTAAGTTGTTGATCGTTAATGACATATTCGCCATTGCGTGGCCTGAGAACGGATCGCAACCAATCAAAGTCCCCCAAGCTCTTACTGAACGTCTCGTAGTCAGATTCAGTGACTAAACTGAGAGGAGAATCAAATGTCGGAAAAGACAGAACAAGAAAGACGATTCTGGGATCAATGGGCAAAGAACCACATCCAGGATTACGATGTAGATTTTAAATCTCATGTACATGATTTTGTCTTGGATTATTGTGCCAAAGACGAAAGGGAGAGACAAATACTTGAGATGGGATGTGGTTCCGAATCGTTTTTTACACAATGTGATGCAAAAAAGATATTCGGACTAGACATATCTAAGACTCAATTAGGGCGGTATCCCCACACACCTATCCTAGGGGACATCAAACAGTTTACATCCAACGATAGCTTTGATGTAATACTTTTTCCTGCATCCCTTCACCATTGTCCTGAGGAATACAAAGGAATACTTGCGAATGTCTACAAGCATCTTAACGAATTGGGAGTTCTGGCCTTAATCGAGCCAAATCTCTTTCACCCCCACAGAATCGCATTAAAACTGGGATTGATAAAAGCATTCTCTCCGGGAGAAGAACCCCTAAATCCCTTCAGCATAGACAAGTTTTTAACAAAGAACCAAAGGATGAATAACTGTCATTTAGAATATTGTAATATCTATCCCCCAAACACTTCAAAACGAATGCTTATCCAGCAGAAGTTACTTGGAGGATTTAAGAGAATAAAATTATTACACCCCCTAATTTACCCTTGGTTTTTTGGAGTATACCAAAAAGGATAAAAGATTATTTTGTAATCTCGCTGTTACTTTCCAATCGATAGGTCTGCCTTATCTATCTCAAGAGAGACCTCTTAATCAAAATAATATCCTCGTCTGTAATCTCCCTTAATCCAATAAGGATGAGACCATACGCAAAAAACATCAATAGATACCATATTACTAGCAATGGACCAGAGAACGAAAAGAACAATGTCCCGCCATAGATGAACACTGACGCCACCATAATATTTATAAATGAGCGTGGAGCTACCAATACATGATATTTAGAATATACATAAATCGAGACGATAATCAACCCGATAAACGCAGTTATAGTAGTTGCACCAGCCGCACCCTCTAAGTCATATACGGGGATCAATACCATATTTAAAAAAACATTTATTGGGATCAGCATCAATGAAAACATCATAGCGACTAAAGGTTTACCACTCGCAGTAATCACAGTTGACAATATAAGAAAAAAGCTCAGAATGGTTAATCCAAAAATAAGAATGCTCAAAGATGACCCCCCAGAGATATATTCAGCAGAATATACTAAAGTCAATAGATTATCAGAGGTCCCGCTTATCAAGAACGCCAAGGGCATTGTAAGCATCAACATATACCTCATTGAATGTTTTATGTAATTTCTCGTCTGCCCAGTATCTTTTCTTGAAATGGAGTATGAAATAGATGGAAGCAAGGTTACTGCTAATGCAAGAAAAATGTAATATGGCAATTTAGCGATTATAGAAGCAGCCGTATAGTAGCCGGTTTGGGTGATGTCGCCCATGATCGCTTGAACAAAAAATAAATCGAGACTCATTAAAGCGGTTAAAGCAATCGAGAGAACTATTATCGGAACAGAGAATTTAATAATTTTATAATAACCATATCTCTTCTGAATTAATCCAGTTTTATATTGTGGTTTTGAAAAAAGAAGACCCAACCCAGAGGCAAGTATGTATCCTGTTATTGCCCCATACAGCCCATATCCAAGTAAAACAAGAATAAATACTGCTACCACCTTGATAGAAGAATAAATTGCAAGTAATCTTGTCTGTTGTCTAAAATTTCTAAGTCCACTTAAAACCCCCTTTGTAAAAAAGACAAATACGGCAAATAAGGGTATGTCAACCGCGGAGAGTCTAATATAATTCACAAGATTTTGATCACCTAGTAATTGAGCTATCAATGGCGCAGACAGAAAGTAGATTGAAAATAAGATAAACGAAAAAACAATTTGAAGTTTCAACCCGGCATTTATAATTACCCCAACGCTATCGCCTTTTTCAGCGATAAACTTAGAAATAGTCTGGGGAAGACCGGTATTAACGAAGATTTCAATTAACGAAAGCAATGCAAGAATAATCCCAAATCGACCATAATCACTCGGACCAAACAATCTACCCAGACCAAAATGGATTAAATATCCAGAACCGAAGAATAGCAGATGGGCAAATATAAGATGTAATGTACCCTGTGCCATTAGATGTTCTTTTTTATTTTGACTTGACATGGCCCAAACCTACCGATTTTTCATCATTTTACATATTATATACATTGAGTAGAATAATAGAATGGATTTGTGGAGACTAGTATCAAGATATGGGAAAAGATGAGGATCCTATTTGACATTAATCACCCGGGTCATGTTCATTTCTTCAAACACATAATCAGAATACTTGAAAAAAATGGTCATGAGGCCTTCATCTCTGCAAGGCAAAAGGAGATGACAATATATCTCCTTGAAAAATACGGTTTTGAATACGAGGTTGCAAGTTCATTGGGCAGAGGAAAGATCGGATTACTCAAGGAGCTTGTTTCTCACGAGAAGAAAGTCTATGAGATTTTGAAAAAAAATGACGGAGAAGTGGTTTTATCAATTGGAGGCACATTCAATGTGCATGCGTGCAAATTACTATCGATTCCCTCATTGGTGTTTACTGATACTGAAAATGCAAGGTTTACAAATAGAATCACATTCCCGTTCGCCACGAAAATCATAACACCCACATGCTACAAAGAGGATTTAGGGAAAAAACAAGTCCAGTATAACGGTTATCACGAACTCGCCTACCTCCACCCAAAATATTTCACACCAGATCCATCGATTCTTGAAACACTTGGGGTTGAAAAAAGTGAGAGATACACGATAATGCGTTTTGTATCCTGGAAGGCCCTACACGATAAAGGCCATAAGGGTCTCAGCCTCGAGATGAAGAAAAAGGCAGTTTCAGAATTTTCAAAATTTGGAAAAGTTTTCATTACATCCGAAGCAAATCTGCCCAAGGATTTAGAGCGATATAGAATCAACATACCTCCAGAGAGGATCCATGATGCATTGTATTACGCCTCTTTGCTTTTTGGCGAGAGTGCTACTATGGCCTCGGAATGTTCGATACTCGGGACGCCTGCGATATATATTGATGATGCGGGGAGGGGATACACGGATGAACAAGAAAGGAAATATGGAAGTGTCTTTAACTTCTCAGAATCAGGGGAGGACCAGAAAAAATCAGTAGCTAAGGGGGCTGAAATCATAAAAAGAGAAGATTTAAAAGAAGAATGGGCAAAAAAGAGAGACCAGTTATTGAAGGATAAAATCGATGTAACCAGATGGGTTGTCGAGTATCTACATGAATTCGAGAAAAAATAAAAAATCGGAAAAACTGCAGATTAGAATTGTGAAGAGCAACCACTACCTTCAAGCATGCATCAAGGTACTGGATTACGCTGAATCTCAGGGCTACCGTGGATTCAGCAAATTTGACGCCCTGAACAGCCCATACGTTAAGGCATTAACATTGGGCAATAAGTGGCTTCGAGGAGGCGCGGTCTTGTTTGTGAATGTTTTCCCCGTTAATCTTCGACCTATTATAGGTGTAAAGAAATCTGTGAATGCGAAAAGCATTTCTCTGTTTGCGCAATCCTATCTGGACGTATTCAAGATAACTGGCGATGAGAGATATCTTCAAAAAGGGAGGTATTGTTTGGATTGGCTTTTAAAAAATCCCTCAAAAGGCTATTCTGGACTGTCATGGGGATATAACTTTGACTGGCAGAGTAGGCTATTTTACGCTCCAAAGTATACTCCAAATTGTGTTGTCACGGTCTTTGGGGGAGAAGCTTTGGTAAGAGCGTATGAAGAAACAGGGGACAAATCATATTTAGATCAAGCACAAGAATCCTCTAAATTCCTTCTACATGACCTACCCGTAATATACGAAGACGAAGAATCTAAGTGCACCTCCTATGTCCCCTGGAAGGTTTCATCTATTGTATTAAATATTAACGCCTTGGTTTCAGCATTTTTGGCTAAACTGGCAAAACACACGAATGGGGAAGACTATGGAATCGAAGCAAAGAAACTGATGCGCTACGTCCTAAACAACAAAACAGACTATAACGCCTGGTACTACACGTTTCCCCCAGGAGATTCCCACATCAGACATGACAACTACCACACGGGCGGGATCTTGGATGCACTATTAGAATACATGCAATATACCGGGGAATACAACGAGGAGAGAACATATCTGAAAGGCCTGAAATACTACCGAGAAAACCTGTTTAATGAGGATGGAGCCCCAAAATGGATGAACGATAAATCCCATCCGTATGATATCCATGGAGCAGCCCAAGGGATAATAACATTCAGCAAAGCCGCATCCATTCAAAAAGAATTCGGTGATTTCGCACATAAAATAGCAGACTGGACTCTTGAAAACTTATACAACGAAAGAGAAGGCTACTTTTACTACCAACAAGGTAAATACTTCAAACATAAATTTTCACTGATGCGCTGGTGCAATGCATGGATGAGTAGAGCTTTGAGTGAATTGCTACTAAATGAAAAAAATGAATGATTTAGAACAAGTGAAAAATTTTTGGGAAAGGAATCTTTGCCTAGACAAGTTTCTCAAAGAGAGGTATTTAACAAAAGAGTATTTCGAAGAATCGACAAGGTTAAGATACAAATACCACCACCATATCCCCCCTCTTGTTGATAGAATGAAGAAAAAATACCCTAAAAAAAATCCACGCCTCCTTGAAATCGGTGTGGGTATGGGTACAGACCTTCAATTATTTTCGGAAAACGGATTTGATGTATCAGGCATAGACTTAACTGAAAAAGCGATAGTTACATCAAAAGCCCGTTTTTCCATGTATGGCTTGGACTCGAATTTGATGACCGGCAATGCGGAACAATTAACTTTTGAAGATGACTCCTTCGATATTGTTTACTCGTTCGGTGTCTTACACCACACCCCAGACATCATAAAAGCATGCCATGAGATACACAGAGTCCTAAAACCCGAAGGAACTTTTTTGCTGATGCTTTATAACTCCATTTCATTGAACCGGTTTGCCCACTGGGTGACTGGGATCGGGTTTGACGGTTCAAAAAATGATCCGTGCCCTATTGAGAGATCGTATACAAAATCTGAAGTTATGGCTATGTTAAGTTTTTTTGAAAGGATTGACATCTCTGTCGACTATCTTTTCGGCACAGGATGGGGAAAAGCCAACCTGTTTTTTCCAAAAGTCCTTCACCGTACCCTTGGAAAGATTATTGGATGGCATTTGATCATTGAGGCTGAAAAGTAGGATGGTTCATCGACGGGAGGGAGTGGGAATATGTGCGGGATAACAGGTATTTATCGATTTGACAAAGAGCCCGTTTCAGAGATTATGTTGAAAGACATGATGGAAACTCTGAAACATCGAGGTCCGGATGGCGAAGGGCACTACATAGATAATAGTATTGGATTAGGACACCGGAGGTTGAGCATCATCGATTTATCAGAAGCAGGCAAACAGCCCATGTGCAATGAAGAGGAAAATATTTGGATAACATATAATGGAGAGGTATACAACTACGTCGAGTTGCGTGAAGAACTGATAAAATCGGGCCACACATTCAAATCAGAAACAGACACTGAAGTGATAATACATGCCTACGAACAATATGGAACAGATTGTTTGAAGATGTTCAATGGCATGTTTGCGTTTGTATTATACGATAAAAAAAAGGGCATATTATTTGGAGCAAGGGATAGATATGGAATCAAACCATTCTACTACTACTTGGACTCAAACAAATTTGTCTTCGCATCCGAAATTAAAGCGATACTAAAAGACACAAAGATAGAAAGAAGTCAAAACGACCAGATGATATTTGACTACTTAGTGTATAACCGCTACGACCACAGTGAGGAAACCTTCTTTAAGAATATTCGCAGACTTCCCCCTTCTCATTTCTTTAAAATTGAAAACAACGAATTGAAAATCGAGAAATGGTGGACTACAAGTATTAAAATAGGAAACAGCAAAGACCCGGAAAAAAATATTGCCCAGTTCAAGGAACTGTT
>JBDREA010000162.1:0-2457 GCA_043820265.1 Candidatus Altarchaeota archaeon
GTAAGAGCTATCTTCTTTGAGGATGTGGAAACTTATTGGCATCTGAATGTCTTTGAAATATTTGTTTTTTGTGCTCTGCATTAAAAATAAGACTTCGGTTTCATTTTGTGTCATTATTTTTTTACCTCTTTACTTCTCTTGTTTGTACACCTTCCATGTACGCTTTCCACGCGACATCATAAGTCTTGAAACATTTCCCACGGAGCCACTCTACAAATTTTCGATATCCAGGATGCCCTTCCCATTCGTATCTATCAACTTTCTTAAACCAAATCTTTTCACTTGCCATTTCAAAAAAAAGCACAGAACCGCAATAAGGACATGAAGGTAGTCCCTCTCTGTTTACCGTTTGGTGAATCGAATCCCACCAAACGCAATGTACTCCGTATACTACTCGCTCATCCATTTTTTTCTCTTATATGTTGAGTGCTTCTATTGATTCTTCATATCTTCTTTTAAGGCCTCGACCATTGATTGAATTTCAGAAATAAGACTCTGAAGATTCTCCATAGCCTTTTCTTGCGAAACGCTAGTGTCTGAGAAAAGTTCCTCAATAGCATTTCTGGCTTGTTCATATAATTGTTCGTTATCCATTTAAACCTCCTTTCCCTTCTCCTCATAAAAAATAGAGACCGAAAACGAGTATTCTCCATCCGGTCCGTGGGATTCAGACTGAAGGATGTGCTTTATCTCGATTTCTGGATTTCCTTCAAACCACTCATTGATCTGCTCGTCGATCATCGTTTCAGCAAATTTTTCCCGGTTGAAATTAAACATTGCGATTTTCATGTTTTTTTTTACTCCTCTTTAAAATCCATCCCTCGCCTATAAGCTAACTCCATTGCCCCGGTTACCTCCTGTATCTGCTTGAACATTCTGTATATCAATCCCGCATTGCCTTCCTTCCCGCAAAGTAAGTCCTTTATGCCCTCAGGGACATCCTTATGCAACCTCACTGACGACCGTAGGGCAATCTGCACCTGAGTCCAACTCAATTTCCCTGACACTAGATCGTCCTCTAGCTGTTGAAACGCGTTCATCTTCTAACCTCCTTCCATAAGATTCAAAGAAACCACATCATACTGTTCCATTAACTTCATTACTAGATTACCGATTGCTTCTCCTTTATTTTTTTCCCTCAGCTTGGATGTCTTTGATAGATGCTATCCAGATGTCTCCAGTGTTTATGAGTATGATTTCCTGTGCTTCGAAAACAATTTTGTCTATTCCTTCCACTGCACCTCGATCTTTATGCCGACTACATTGTCCCGATTATCGATCAGGTTGGAAAGCTTCCTGATGGCGCGGGAGAGAGTATTGGATGTTAGCTTATATCGACTACCATGCTTGAATATATTCCAATAACCTTGGAATGGTTTGATTCCGAAAGTTGATTTTTTGGTTTTCATGTCTATTCTCCTTCTGTTAAAGTTTCTGGCGGAGAGAGAGGGATTCGAACCCTCGGTGGTATTATCCACGCTGGTTTAGCAAACCAGTCCCTTCAGCCAGCTCGGGCATCTCTCCTAGTTGCCTAAATCCTACTTATCCGAATATATGCTCCCTAGAGAAAGACTGCTAGATGATGTGTAACTGGCACTCGTCGATGAAAACTGCCTTGACCATTCCCATTGATCGAGTATGTATTGCCGGTATTGCTCACTATCGATAGTTATTTCATCATCGACACTCATCTTCAACATGCCGATTATCCGATCATAGTCAGATGTGTGGTCCTGAGGTTGGATAAGCTTGACAGTCGTGATGATCTTTTTTCCACTCTTGGCAGCTTTCAGAGCAAAATCCAAGTGCCGTATGACCTCTTTTCTATACCCAGCGATTGCCTTTTCAAAAATTGCCCAGTGCTTTTCCCGGTTTTTCTGCATGATATTCAGAAGTTCGCTTTTTTTGACCTTGACTTCGTACATTTTTCTCTCCTTTGTTTAAGGTTGGCGGAGGGAGTGGGATTCGAACCCACGTGCCTGACAGCGACTGTTTTCAGGACAGTTTCCTTTAGCCCCTCGGACATCCCTCCCTCCATAATAAAGCTTCACCCAATAAGTAGAATCTTCCTTTTCCTGACTGACAACAGTTCCAAGTGGTACACTATCCTTTGAACCCATAGACCTGTAAACCCCATTGGAATCTATGAAAACTGGTTCTCCGATTTCAAGATCTCCTTTTACTCTGACAAAAATACTATTAGTTCGATAGTCAAGAGTATTTTGCCTAAGATTTTTCTTCGCCTGCTTAGAAAATTTTGCCCAGACTTTTATCGGAATAAATGGAAGTGCTCCAAGCAGTCCAATTTTTTTGAGAAATGATCTTCTGCTTATATTTTTCAATACCTCATCTCCCCCACATCTTCAAAGTGCATATTCCACTGATCCCTCCACGCCAGTTCTTCTTCAAACGGCTCGACCAGATCTGGATATTTCTCTTCAAACCAGTCCTGAACCA
>JBDREA010000163.1:0-2479 GCA_043820265.1 Candidatus Altarchaeota archaeon
CTCCGGATACTGATTTTCCCGCAAACCTTAGCTTGATATTAAAGAAAGGTGATTTGGATTATGAAGTCCATTTTTGGGTTTTTCATACACCGCCCAAGATTTGGGTAGAGTACCCCAGGAATATGAGCCTGATAAACCAAAAGAAAATATTTGTGGAGGGGAAGGTCCAAAAAGGTTCGGAAGTTAAGGTTAATGACGTTGAAGCAACCATGAATCTTTCGTCTTTCAGAAGTGAAGTATCTCTTAACGAAGGTGAAAACAGGATTGTAGTCGTTGCAAGAGACCAGCTAGGAAATAGATCAGAGGAAGTAATCTATGTGAACCTGGACTCTCAAGTCCTCGTAAAAATAACCGATCCAATCGATGATATCTCAACCCAGCAACAGATGTATACTGTCATGGGTACCTCCCAGGAGGAAGTCAAGGTCTCAGTCAACGGACAACCTATTGATGTGTTCGATGGTAGATTCGCTCATGAGATAAACCTTTCAGCCGGTGAAAACCAGTTAAAAGTAGAGGTCAAAGATCTGGCAGGAAATATCTATGTACATGAAAAAATCGTCAATTGGGACACAACCTCGTCATTGACTATTAACCAACCGAAAAATGGCGATATAGTTGGTGAAAGATATGTGACATTATCAGGCACTGCGGAAAAGAACGCAATAGTTATCGTAAATGGAGTCGAGGTATCAACTGACCAGTCAGGTAGCTTTTCCACTAACGTCGATATCTCACCTGGTGAGAACAAAGTAAAAATATCATCAATCGATGCAGCCGGAAACACAATCGAAAAGGAGATACTTGTCATAAGAGACGTGATTGCCCCCAAGATAATAGACCTTGGACCCAAGGGTGTACAGGCCTCAAATCAGATAGTATTAACTGCCACAACAGACGAGATATCTTCTTGCAAGTTCAGTAGAACACAAAGAGAATTTGATTTGATGGAATCAAGTTTCGAATTCGGACAAGGGACCCGAGACCACTATACCCCAACGAGTGTTTCCTCAGGAGAAAACATCTTTTATATAAGTTGCGAAGACGTTTTCAAAAACAAGATGGCTCTAGCGGAATCCCTTATCGTAACCGTTGGGGGAGGAGTGCCCCTGGCTTCTAATCCAAAACCCACTGGATCCGTTTCGTCGGGAACTCAAACCCTTAAACTAAATACTGACGAGGATGCGACCTGCAAATACGACAAATCCGATTCAAGCTTTGATAGTATGGCTTTCATATTCTCTTCTACTGGAGGAAACCGGCACTCAAGCGAGGTTTTGAATGTGGCCCAAGGAAAAAACACATTCTATGTAAGGTGTAAAAGCCTAAAGACAGGCATTACAATGACTTCGTCTCTGAGAATAGAGTTCACGCTCGATTCAAGCACCCCTTCGGTTAGCTCATGGACTCCTCAAGGCACCCAGACATCAAATACCGTGACCGTGGTGGTTGAGACAAACGAGGAATCCACCTGCCGCATAGATTCCCAAGACAGAAGCTACCAAGACCTCCAGTACCCGATGTCAGGCGAAGAATGGTCCCATCGTGCACAGATGGAATTAGTGGATGGGACAAATAATTTATACGTGAGATGCAGGGATTCCGTGGGAAACACGATGGGTTCTTCCACAAAGCTGACAGTATATGTGGATCAAACTCCGCCCCAGATAAGCAATCTTCTTCCCAAGGGAACGGTTTCAAATCCGACTCAAGTCCTAAACATCCAGACAGACGAGGTTTCAACCTGCAAATACGATTACTCAGACAAAGCATATGGTGACATGGATCATGGATTTAGCTCAACGAGCTCCCAATCCCATTACAGCACAGTCGAAGCAGAAACTGGATTAAACACCTTTTATGTAAGGTGCTCTGATTTAGCAGGGAACAAGATGACATCTTCTGGGTTAATACAATTCACTGTAGGATAGGTTTAACTTATGGAAAAAAAAACAAGATTATTAGATAAATCGGTTTATCTTGCGCCCATCCTCCTTTTAGTTACAATCGCGTTTGTCCCACATCTTCATTATAGTATGCCCCTGCACGCTGACTCCTGGATTACCATAGACTTGTCAAAAGAAATCATCGACTCAAAAAAGATAACGTTCAATTCGCCCTTTGGAGGCGAAAACATCGTATATCCAAGGGGGAGCCATATATTAGTCGCAGTGCTCTCGCTGGTTTCGGGTTTATCCCTCATTGAAATTTCCAATTATCTCCCCCCTATCATCTTTGCAGCACTTGGGTTATCAATGTACGCGCTGGCAAAGATACTATACAGCGATTCTAAAGCAGCATTTGTCGTTTTGGTTTTAACTCCCTTCGTAATCTCTAACTCGACAATGCTTGGCCCAGACTACCTTGTCCCCGTTGCCATTGGTTCGGTTCTTGTAATCAACTATTTCTATCTGCTTCTTTCGGCAAAATACAGGAACCCTATCTTTTTGTTGCCAGCATTAGGGGTGTTTGTTGCAGT
>JBDREA010000164.1:0-2367 GCA_043820265.1 Candidatus Altarchaeota archaeon
AGAAAGATATGTGAAGAGAGAGGATGCGACTAGACCTATGAAAAATCCACCCCATAAAAACGTAATAGTATCTGAAAATCTTTTCCTGACGCATTGGGAGGCCAGGTAGAATATGGGAAATGATAGAAAGACGATGATGAGTAAATAGTGAAAAAAGAAGGATACCCCCACTAGGAGTCCAAGAGCCGCGCTGTTCTTTTTTGTGGGATTACGAACTAAAAAAAATAGATAAGCAAGTATAAAAACAATAACAAGGCTATGGGGAGATCCATTAGCAGAGTAATCCACAAATGTATGTGAGAATGCTAGAAGGGTCAAAAAGTATAATGCAGTTTTTGGGCCGAAAAACTTTTTAGAAATATAGTATGAAAAGATTAGAATTAGGATTCCGCTGAAAAAAGAGGATAACTTGAATGCCATAAAAGCAGAGGATACAAATTGGGAGAAAATAAGTGGGATAAGATAAACTCCAAGCGCGGCTGTTGGAATTGCCCCGAGAGTTATTAATTTATTCCCGATAACAACTTGTTCGATTACTTCACTTGGATAAAGCCATGACCCCCCTTCAGCTAAATTCTCCACGACAATTGAAAACATTACCATGTCGCTATGCAGGTATTGATTGCAAGTGAAGCTGATTATGCGAAGAGAGAATGCCATAAGAAGTATAAAGACTACTTTTTGACGTTCGCTGAATGGGCCAAGAAAACATGCAACAACTAAAAGGAAATATCCAACAGATATTGCAAACAAGTCAAGTATATCAAATTGGTAAATGTATTGTTCAAAACTGTTAATTGAAAGGGTGAAAACGATAAGAACAATACCAACCAAGGTTAGAAGAGAAACCCAGAATCCCCCAAGCCTTGTGTTGTTATCCATAAAAATAGAATATCACAGCAGATATTATAATGTAAGAACCATACTTTTGGGGTTATAAAATGAAAAAAAAGGTCGACATAGTAATCCCCTCGTTCAACAGTCATGCGACGATTGGGTATGTTCTTTCCGTAATCGAGCATCAGAGCTTACTGCCAGGAGAAGTCATTGTAGTCGATGACGGCTCAACCGATGATTCGGTTAGAGTGGTTGAGGATTTCCGAAATAATTCGAAACTCAAGATTGTCTTGATTAAGCAGAAAAATCAAGGGCCTGCGACGGCGAGAAACAAGGGTGCTAAGAAGGCGAAGGGGGATATCATAGTCTTTTTAGATGCGGATTGCAAACCAAGAAAGAATTGGCTATTGGAGATGGTCAATCCATTTTCCGATTCCGCTATCGTTGGCGTCCAGGGCACATATGAGACGTGGAACAAGGGTTCATTAATCGCTCGCTACGTCGGTTATGAAATAGCTTTCCGCCATGAGGGCATGAAAAAGAGGGACTCCCTGGATTTTGTCGGGTCCTTTTCGGCTGCCTACAGGCGCGAAGTCTTACTAAAAGAGGGGGGATTCGACACATCGTTTCCCGCGGCTGCCTCAGAGGATCAGGAATTGGCGGCGAGATTGAATGAACGAGGGCATAGGCTTGTGTTCGCACCAAAAGCCATAGTAGAACACAAACATCCCGAAACCCTGAAAAAATATCTTATACAGCAGTTTTGGCGCGGGTACTGGCGGGTACCTGTTTATCTGAAACACAAAGAAAAGGTTACTGGAGACTCATACACTGGCAGCAGTCTTCTTGGCCAGGGTTTTCTTTCAATAATATTTTTTCTGAGCATCTTAGGGCTAAGCGCGCCATTGTTTGTAATTTCCTTTCTTCTTTTGGTGATAACAAACATCCCATTTGGTATATACTGCTTGAAAAAAGAGGGGAAATTTATAATTCTTGCGCCAATAATTGCGAGCCTAAGGTCTCTTTCAGGGACTCTGGGAGCAGGATACGGGTTGGTTCGATTTAAATTCAAAAAGAAGGCTTTATCGTGAGAATCTTGATGTTGAATCCGCCATGGGTGCCCGGTTTCTGCAGGAGCGCACGCTGGGCGTGTAAAAGCAGAGGACGGGTTCAGAGGCATCCAGACTTCCTTCTGATAGCGACTGCTGTCTTGGAGGAGGCTGGACATCAGGTGACATTCATCGACGGGGCGGCTGAAAATCTTACTCAAGAGCAGGTGGAAAGGAGAATCATCGCTTCTAATCCAGATATTACAGTGTGCCATACCACGACCCCTTCCATCTACAACGACATAGAATATGCAAAGATTGCGAAAAATCTGACAAAATGCAAGACTATCTTGATAGGCCCGCACGTCACAGCTGAGCCAGATGACACTTTCCGGATTGCGCAAGGCGAAGTCGATGTAATAGTTCGTGGAGAATATGACTTCACGCTTAGAGCGATTGCAGAAGGATTAGATTTCGAACA
>JBDREA010000165.1:0-4093 GCA_043820265.1 Candidatus Altarchaeota archaeon
CATGGCGAAGAAATATACAAAAAAAGACATAGAAATCCTCCAACTCCTATTAAACGACTCAAGGATAAGCCAGACCGACATGGCAAAGAAACTCGACCTGCCTCTTTCAACACTCCAGAAAAGACTAAGCAAAGTCCAAAAAGAGCTCATAGACAAATGCACAATAGTAATCGACCCAAAAAAAATCGGGCTAGGAACATACATAATAAGGATCACAACCGACGTCCCCAACGTCCTGACAATAGTAGAGCATCTTCAAAAAAAGAATTACATAGCAGAAGTCTACTACCGTGAAGACGGAGAAATAATCGCAAAAGCAATCTGCTCACACACAAAATTCATGGAATCATACACAGAGATAATAAAGGAATTCAAAGGCCACATATCAAGCATCCTCCTATTAGCCCAGCCGAACATCGGAAAACACAAGCCAATCATACACATAGACGAGCTCGAAAACCTCAAATCCGACATCTCAAAAAAACAGGCCGTCGACCTCGCAATTCTGCAGATGCTAGTCACAGACTCAAGGGTAAGCCAAACAGAGATGGCAAAACAACTGAAAATGCCGCTATCAACGCTGCAAAAAAGGCTTGCCAAAGTCCAAGAAGAACTCATAGACGGATTCACATGCATCGTCGACCCCAAAAAACTGGGACTGGGGACCTACATAGCAAGGATAACAACCGACGTCAGTAAGGTTCTTCAGATAGTCGAACACTTAAAAGAGGAAGCCATAGTATCTGAGATATTCCACCGAGAGGACGGAGAGATAGTGGTGAAAGCCATTAGTAACCACAATAAATTCATGGAATTCTACAAGAAAATACGCTCAGAATTCAAAGAAGATATCACCAGCATACTGCTCTTAGCCCAACCCATAATAGGAAAACATACGCCCGTAATTCCTTCATCCGAACTGGAAGCAATAAAGGCCGAGTTAACTTAATTGGCTGGAAAAAATCTTTGTTTTTATATCCCTTCAACTAAAACTCTTACTTCTATTTATAGCACGAAACCGCACCAAAATAAAGATGAAACTTCAGGAATACGAAGCTAAAGACATATTCCGTGAATTTGCGATCCCAGTCCAAGAAGGTTATGTGATTGAATCCCCCAAGGAACTAAGAAAAATCGAAAAACCAATCGTGTTAAAAGCCCAGGTCCTGGTCGGAGGACGAGGGAAGGCAGGAGGGGTGAAATTCGCAAGAACAAACGATGAAGCCAGAAAAAAGGCAGTAGAGATCATCGGGATGGACATCAAAGGCCTAAAAGTCGAAAAACTCCTAGTAGCTGAAGCAGTAGACATAAAAAAAGAATACTATGTCGGATTCATAATCGATAGATCACAAAAAAAACTCGTCTTGATGATATCGGCTGAGGGGGGAATGGACATAGAAGAAGTGGCAGCCAAAACCCCCGAAAAAATCGTCAAACTGGAAATCGACCCCCTAAAAGGTTTATTTCCCTACCAGGTAAGGACATTAGTCGGAAAAATCGGGATAAAAAGAAAAGAGCTCTCTCAGATATCGTCTATCGCCTACAAGCTATACCAGGCCGCAGTCAAATACGACGCGGAAATCGTAGAAATAAATCCATTAGCACAAACACAAGATGACATTCTGGCAATAGACGCAAAATTTGTGATAGATGACAACTCCCTCTTTCGCCATCCTGAGTTAGCCGAAAAGTTCAAGGCAAGCGACGAATACACAGACCTGGAAAAAGAGGCAAAGGACGCTGGGTTATCGTACGTCGAACTAGAAGGAGATATCGGAGTGATTGGCTGCGGGGCCGGGCTTGTCATGGCAAGCCTTGATGCCATAAACACCTATGGAGGTAAACCAGCCAACTTCCTCGATGTAGGCGGAGGTGCGAACGCAGAGAATGTGCGCCAGGCATTAGACATCATACTCCAAAAAAAGGGCGTAAAATCGGTCTTCATCAATGTCTTCGGGGGAATCACAAAATGCGACGAAGTAGCCCAGGGAATCGTGGATGCAAATCCAGGTGTTCCTTTATCGATCAGGATGATGGGGACAAACGAAGAAGAAGGAAAAAATATCCTAAAGAAAAACAAACTCGAAGTATTCGATTCAATGGAGGAAGCGGCAAAGAAGGCCGTTGAACTGGCTAAATGATGTAAACTACCGCCTGTTAAATAGACAGGAGTAGCAGTATATATGTGACCGGCGGTAGTTACACGCAAATTCCACCGGTCATCCTCCAGCGATCAAATAGGCCGGTGGAATTAAGCGTTTAAGATGGCGGTGCTAATCGACGAAAACACTAGGATTGTAGTCCAGGGGGCCACAGGCAAGCAGGGAAGCTTCCACATGGCCTCGATGATAGATTACGGGGCAAAAGTCGTAGCCGGAGTCACTCCGGGGAAGGGGGGAGGAGAGGTAGATGGGATCCCTGTTTTTAACTCGATATCAGAGATTGAGGATAAGGTGGATGCATCAATCATATTCGTCCCAGCTCGCTTTGCCATGAATGCCGCTTCCGAAGCCATCTCCCATGAACTGAATCCAGTCGTAGTAATAACAGAACACATCCCAGTATACGATTCAATGAAGTTTGTCGCTCAGGCAGAAGAAAAAAACATCTCGGTTGTGGGACCCAACACCCCGGGACTAATCTCACCTGGTAAGTCAAAGATGGGCATCATGCCCAACCATATCTTTTCCAAAGGAAACATCGGAGTCGTATCTAGAAGCGGGACGCTAACCTATGAAATAGTCGCATCGCTTACAAAAGGTGGATACGGTCAATCCACGGCAATCGGATTGGGAGGCGACCCCGTAGTAGGATTATCCTTTATCGACATCTTAGAGATGTTCGAAAAAGATAAACAAACGAAAGCAATTGTAATGCTCGGAGAAATCGGTGGCTCCGCTGAAGAAGAAGCTGCCGCATTTATCAAGGAGAGCAAATACAAAAAACCCGTCGTAGCCTACGTCGCGGGAAAAACCGCCCCCAAAGGAAAACGAATGGGCCACGCCGGCGCCGTCATATCAGGTTCTTCTGGAACTTACGAAGCAAAAAAACAAGCACTCGAAAAAGCAGACGTAAAAGTCGCAGACCTCCCCAAAGATGTAGTCAGCCTACTGAAAGAAGTTCTCTAAATTCTCATTATAGGGGAGTATCTTCCACTGGCATACAGAAGGGGTCCTTGGTAGTGCATGTTGTGGTGGAGGGAGGTAAAGTAGTAGAAGGAGGGGTGGTTGTAGTATTTGTTGTATTATTTAATGTAGTTGGTGTGGGTGCTATTGTAGAGGTTGTTGTTGGAGGAACATAATCAATTCTTTGATCATCTGTGGGAGCTTTCGAAAACGATCCAACCAAGCTATTGGCGACGATGATGACTGTTGTCATAAATACGAAAACAAATACTCCGAACACAATGTTTTGGTCTTTTTTCTGGATCGCCATAGTGTTAAAGAAAAGGGAAAGACGAAAATAAATAGGAGGTAGTAAGTGAAAAAGCCTGCTTGCTTTGATCCCATCACTCCTTTTTTATCTCTGCATATACTTTTTCCCAGTATCTTTTGGGGTCTTCATAGTACTTTCTAATTTCTGCTACGAAGTCGTGTTGGATGAAGACCTCGTGTTTTACTAAGTATTCTAGGATCTTTTTTCTGCGTTTTTGCTCGAGGAGGATCTCTCGGTGGCTTACCCCCGAGCGCTCAGAGATGTTGTTTATTATGTGGGCCGGGAACTTGTCCCGTATAAATTCGTCTTTTTTAGGGTCGTATCCGTAGACGTCCCCGATCTGAAGTGTTTCTTTTATTATGTGGCCGGTCTCCACGACTTCAACCACCCTACGCTCAGATGTGGTGCCCTTCTGGAATCGGTTGAGTGTGACTAGGACGTTGATGTTTCCAAGCATCTGGACTGGGACGTTCATTGGCGGACTTCTGAGCCTTGAGACAGCGTCCCGGCAGTTGTTTGCATGTATTGTCCCAATTCCGTGGACACCAAGATTCATAGCACTCAGGAGGTTGTACGCCTCCCTTCCCCGGACTTCTCCTACGAGCACCCGGTCCGGACGCTGTCTTAAACTGTTTTTGACCAATTCCTCCATGCTTAC
>JBDREA010000166.1:0-8394 GCA_043820265.1 Candidatus Altarchaeota archaeon
CCTCCATGCGGCGGTTTCCAAAGGTCCGCCGAAGGCGGACGCCGCCGCTTGGAGACCTATTAGAAACACGAGAATTTAGGGTCGGCTTTCATCTGCGATGCAAAGCATCGCAGTATTCAGCCGACAAGATTGGATAAATCGGATATCAGAATTGATGAATAGATTGTTTTTTACGTCTAAAGGTGGGAAAAAGTTATTTATTGTTTCAGACCTAGGTTGAGTATTCTTGCAAGAAGGGCTTCCATTTGTATGCGTTCATTTGCACCTTCTACTAGGCGGAAGTTGGCTTCCCCTACGAAGTCGATTATTTTTACTTTGGTGAGGTCGTCTTCTTTAAGATTCATTACCTCGCGATTCATCTGTATGAGGATGTCTTCGGCTGATAGTCCCTGATTTATCATCAATTTGTCAAGGAGGTTTCTTGCATCGAGGAATTTTCCCTTCAATGAGAGTTCGAGCACTGTCAATACTTCCTCAGGTCTAGCACGGGAAGAGATACTGTATACGTTTTCTTCGTCTACTTTTCCGAGCGCCGCCGAGCTTTGGCAGATGTTTATCGCCCTTCTCAGATCTCCTTCAGAAACGTAGAGGATGGCGTCGATTCCGTTTTGGTCAAATGGTTTTTTCTCTTTTTCGAGTATTTTTTTAATCCTTTTTTCTACTGCGTTTTTTTGTATGCGCTTGAATCGGAATACTGCGCATCGGCTTTGGATTGGCTCGATGATCTTTGACGAGTAATTGCATGAGAGTATGAATCTGCAGGTCTTTGTGTAGTTTTCCATTGTTCTGCGCATGGCGTTTTGGGCTTCGGGTGTTAGTGCATCGGCTTCATCTAGAAAAATCAATTTGAATGTTCCGTTTATTGGGCGGGTGCGGGCGAAGTCTTTGATTTTGGTTCGGACGACGTCTATGCCTCGTTCATCTGATGCGTTTAGTTCCATGAAGTCGTGGTTGATGTCGCCGAAGAATTCTCGTGCGAGGGCTAGTGCCGCTGTTGTTTTTCCGACGCCTGCAGGTCCAGCAAATATTAGGTTTGGAAGTGTTTTTTCTTTTACGTATGCTTTGAGTCGGTCGACTACTGCGTCTTGTCCGACGATTTCTTCGATTTTTTGAGGTCTGTATTTCTCGGTCCAGGGAAGTTCCATGATGTGCAAGAGTATTGGATATATGGTATTTATAAAAGATTGATGTATAATTTTTGTAAACAAAAATAGTTTAAGATTTCTTTAATTTGGCGTAACTTCCATCATATGAAGCCCCCACCCAATTAATCAAGAACAGCCATACGCTCGCATCTAGGATGCATAGAACAAGAGTACACCAAGCTAAAACCTTCACGGTGCTCAGGGACTTCAAAAGCGAGAAGCCCGGTAACAACACCCCCGGGCTCAAGATACTTCCCCTTCAAACTCCACTTCAAATACTTTACAAGAGATCTGCCAAAAGACTGCTTTCCAGACTCCACCCGAAAATCCCGGGTGGAATATTCAACCGTCTCATTCCCATGATTCTCCAATGTCAGATTAACGATAACAAACTCGTATCCAAACCGGGGCATATCCTTCTGGACAAATCCGCTCGTAGCCTTACCCATAATTACGTCGGTAGAATAGTGATCATTCACCTTGAGGACCAGCACTTCGACTTCCTCTTCTTTCACGACAATTGACACATTTGCGTTCCTGAAATACGATATAACCTCGGAGACATTGCCCTCCCAGGACCTCTTTGTCCCAAACCTGTCAAAGCCAGCAGCGACCCAAATCCTTTGTCCTTCAGTGAAAAAACCATCAAAAACAAAAAATTCAATTGAATCATCAGTTGAGACTAATATCTCCTTCTGTTCATCTGATAAGATACCCGTAACCAAATCACCCACGCCTTCCGGTGCCTTGTGGCCCCCGAGAACCAGGATAAACTGCTGGTTTACGTCAAGGGTCCCGGGAGTCGCTAAAACAAAAGGTATGCCTTCAGCCTCCAAAAGAGAAAAAAGATCTCCTGCAAGCGACGAATCGATTGAATTTGCCACAATAACCAAGTTCTTTTCTGATGAGATAATCTCGCCTGAGGAAAAGCCAGAAAATAGGGTGAAAACCAAAAAGAAAGACAAAAAACTTTTCACTTCCATTTTAGTATAACTTTTGAGTAATAAGATAATTAATATGAACAAGAGCCACTTAATCATCTCCCTCTTGGTGATAGGGATAGCAGCACTCTATCTTTGGAATTCCGATACCTCAGCTGAAAAAATCGCCGAATGCGAACTATTATCGGAAAGAACTTCCCAAAGATTCTACCAATGGGACCCGTTTTACTACAAAAACAAATGCTACAAGGATTATGCCATCGGAAAAATGGACCCCACACTCTGCCTAAACATAAACCATGAGGATTCAAAAATCCATTGTTTAGCGATGATCTCGGGGGAACAAAAGATCTGCGAACAAATAGGTGACAAAGGAAAGATAGGGGTATGTATGTCTGATGCCACATTACTCTACAAGAATTCGCAGGGTTGCGCTAACATAGAAAACGAAAGGAGCAAGGACAACTGTTACTGGGACAACGCCAAGCTGGCGAAAGATGCCACCATATGTTTGAAAATTGATGACATACAAATCCAAAATTGGTGCTTTTCATCTGCAACCTCAAAATGAGCCCATACAACGTCTTTAAGACAGACTGGGGATGGATGGGGCACATATACGGGAAAAAAGGCGTGAAAAATATTTTGCTGCCAACCCAAGAAAGAGAGGATATCATAAGACAGATATCCTTTAATGGGTTAGAGTTTCCGATGGAAAGGAAACCACACAAACATCTGGAGGGAAAAATAAAAACATTCATATCGGGATTAGAGGTCGAATTCGACGACCTCCAAATGGATATGAGCCAGGGAACAAAATTCCAAAAAAAGGTCTGGCAGACTGTGAAAAAGATACCCTTTGGCCAGACGAGAAGCTATGGTTGGGTGGCAGAAAAAATCGACATACCAAAAGCCCCAAGGGCGGTTGGGAACGCATTAAACAAAAACCCACTCCCACTTGCAATCCCCTGCCATAGAGTCATCAAATCAGGAGGCGAAGTCGGGGGATTTGCTCAAGGTTCTTCAATGAAAGAAAAACTTCTCATACACGAAAAAAATGGATGAAGAGATAGAAGTAAGACAAGCCGTTAAAGAAGACCTTGAGGTGTGCGTGGAAATCCTTTCCCCAAGGTTCAAGTTTCAAAGAAACAGGGCAGAAGAGCATATGAAAGAAAAGGCCAGGTTAAGGGAAGCGCTTGTTGCAGTCATCCGGGGAAAACCAGTTGGAGTGCTGACCTATAGAGACAGATTCAGGGGGAACAACATATATGTGGAAGAGCTGGTCGTAGCAAAGGACTTCCAACACCAAGGAGTTGGGACAAAATTAATGGGAAACCTGATAGATATAGGAGAAGACAAATTTAGACTAGCCATATCACTTGACACGGAATAGAACAATGAAATAGCGAAAAAATTCTTTGAAAAACATGGATTCAAAAGGGACGGGGCATTAGTGGACCATAGACAGTTTACGGCAAGAATGATCATTTACACGAAAAATATCTGACGATGGAGCAAGAGGAAAGAAACACAGAAGGGTTGGAAATACGTTTTTCCGAACAAACAGATCTTGGGAAAGTAATAGACCTACTAGATGAGAGATTCTGCCAAAAAGAAGGATACGACAGGGATAGGATAAGGAAGTATGTAAGTTTGAAACACACACAGGGTCGCTTGTTTGTGGCGATAAAAAACTTTCGAGTGGCGGCTTTGATATGTTTCAGGCCGATGTTCTGGGAGAAGGCATTCTACCTTGAAGAATTAGCTGTGAAAAAGGAATACCAAAATAGCAAAATAGGGACAAAATGCCTGAACCACCTAAAAGACCGCGCAGCCCAAGAGCACCAAAGAGGGGTATTCCTGGACACAAACCCGGAAAATGAAGACGCAATACGATTTTACCGGGAAAACGGATTTAAGGAAGTCGGGCAAATCGAAAATCTCTATAAGAGAGGGAAAAAACAGCTTATCTACGCTTGGTTCAACGATTAAAAAAAGATATACGACAAGAAGAATGAAGAAACTGATTTTTCTAGTTACAGCTCTAGTTCTCACTGCCGGATGCAGCATAGACTTTCTCGGAGGCTGCCCGGAAAATCAGACCTCGTTTGAGGACAGCTGCTGCGACGACTACAACGGCGATGGACTTTGCGACGCATTCGAAGGATCATGTGATGACGGGATAAGAAACAGGGACGAAACACAAATGGACTGCGGAGGAGACAGTTGCACGCCCTGCGAAGACATTGCCTGCAGGCAGGCCATGGACTGCGGAATTAATTCGGCTGGGCCACCTTACTGTATTAAAGAAAAAATCTCCCGTGACGTCCTGGAATTTGAGTGCATGAATCCTGGAAAAGATAATTCATTTTGTTCGAATAAGACCTACACAAAAACGATTAATGCTTGCAACGAAAAAGAGACCTGCCTTGACAGCTCACCCACGTGCATGACCCCAGATCTCATAACTGCAGCCTGCCACAACACCAAACGCGACATGTGGGAGGAGAACATAGACTGCGGAGGGCCGTGCAGGCCATGCCATAACTGCGCAAACAAGATAAAAGACGGATTAGAGGATGGGCTCGACTGCGGAGGACCCAGTTGTTCGCCTTGTCCAAGCTGCCAAGACGGCTTCATAAACGGCAACGAAGAAGGAATAGACTGCGGAGGGCCAGAATGTAAGCCCTGCCCGACTTGCACAGATAGGATCATGAACGGAAGGGAACTTGGAATGGATTGCGGGGGACCCTGCGAACCTTGCTATCCAACATGCTTCAACCATTTCAAGGACGCAAACGAAGAAAAAATAGATTGCGGAGGGCCCTGCAAGCCGTGCCCCAACTGCAACGACGGAATAAAAAACGGGTTAGAGTGGGGGATAGATTGCGGCGGAGACTGTCCTTCCTGCCCATATGAATGCTATGAAGACCAGGACTGCGGATTTGATCACAAAGCTGTAGATTCATGCATCAACAACAGCATCTACAACAATTTTATCTCATATGCCTGTGAAAACCCGGGAATTCCCGAAGCCAATTGCGTCACCAATAAGTCGTCGGAATTCGCCAAAAGCTGCGCAGACAAATTCGAGACTTGCCTAGTCACAGACTACTGCTCTGAGATGGGGGACTGCAGAAGAGAGCTGGTCGAAGCCCGATGCATCCTTAATAGCAGGGTGTGCCTTTGGATTTGGTGCGAGGAAGGGGAGAGTTACTCGATCAAACGGGAGGAGTACCGAGACATCCAATCTCCGACAACGCTTCTAGACCTTAGATTCGATCATATTTCCAGTACACCGAAATAGGGAACAGCAATGATTTTACTATGTGAGTATTTATTCATTTAAAAAAAAAAATACTTTCTATGAAGGATGATCCGGAGAATACCAAACTCTACGTAATCTACGGCCTATTAGGAATCGGATTAGTCATCGTCGCCTTCGCATTTGTCTGGGTGATTTTCGGAGACCACGAAGAAAAGATAACAGCTGAAGACGTCGAATTATGCATAAACTTGGACTCGCTGCAAGAGGAGTATCGGTGCCTGACAGATCTGGCAATCAATTCAACCAACCCATTATTCTGCAACGAAGTCAAAGGGGACAGCCGACAGTTTCGCTGCCTGACCGAGGTTGCCTCAACCCTAAAGAACGCAACAATATGCACTAGAATCCCGGAAAAACAGCAATTCGACCAAGGCAAATGCTTCTTCCAAGTAGCGATCCAACTAAATGACCGCGGAGTCTGCAGAGAAATACGCCAAGACACCTTCAGACAACAATGCATGCAACAAGTCAAGATATAGCTCTTTAATGCAAGATAAGTCGATTTAAAAAATTCATTTTTTATGAATCCCACTTCGTGGGATTCTCCTTTCTTTCTTTTTCGTCAACGTTTTTCTTTCTTTTGGAAAGAAAGAAAAAGGTTGGGCCTGGAGGGATTTGAACCCTCGATCCCCGGATTCCTTCGGCTTTTTTGCTTCCGGCCCCTGTTTTTTCTTTTTGGGGGTGAAGCACAACGAAGGCGACGCCTTCGTGTGCACGAAGTCCTTTGGACTTCGTTGCACTTTTTCTTTTTCTTACCCTAGGGACTTTCGTCCCTGGGCCCAAGGAGGCTTCGCCTCCTTAGGGAAAAGAAAAAGGGCTTTAGAAGTCCGGTGCCCTATCCAAGCTAGGCTACGGGCCCTTCCTTACGGTAATGTGCAACTGATTGATGTTTGGAGTATTCTTTTGGGTGTTTTTCTTTAAGATTATGTTGTTTTTATTTTTGTCTGCCAATATTTTGGCTGGTGTTAGATGATGAGTTTGGCAGACGTTGATCCTGAGATACATGAGGTTATCAGAAATGATTTGACTAGACAGCAAAATAATCTTCAATTGATTGCTTCAGAGAATTACGCTAGCGAGGAAGTTCTTGAGGCTATGGGTTCGATTTTAACCAACAAATATGCCGAAGGCTACCCTGGCAAAAGGTATTATGGTGGATGCGAGTTCGTTGATGTAGCTGAATCTTTAGCAATTGATAGATGTAAAGAACTCTTTGAAGCTGAACATGTGAACGTCCAGCCACACAGCGGAAGCCAGGCCAATATGGCAGTATATTTTGCCGTATTAGAACCTGGTGAAAAGATCCTGGGGATGGATCTGAGCCACGGCGGTCACCTGACCCACGGACATTTCGCAAGCTTTTCGGGAAAACTCTTTGAGTCTCATTTTTATCAGGTCGACAAGGATACAGAAATGCTCGATTACGATAAAGTCCTTGAAGTGGCTACGGATGTTAAACCGCAGATGATAGTTTGTGGGGCTTCTGCTTATCCGCGCACCATTGACTTCAAAGCATTTGGAGAGATCGGTGAAGAAGTGGGAGCATATGTTATGGCAGACATCGCACACATCGCGGGATTAGTGGCAGCCAAGGTTCACCCGAGCCCAGTTCCTTACTGCGACTTTGTGACTACGACAACCCACAAAACCCTTCGCGGACCAAGAGGAGCCATTGCATTGTGCAAGGAGGAACACAAAAAGAAACTCGATTCTGCTGTGTTTCCAGGCATCCAGGGGGGGCCGTTCATGCACACAATAGCTGCGAAAGCTGTTTGTTTTAAGGAGGCCTTGACAGAGGAGTATCGGGAACATCAAAGGCAAATAGTGGCAAATGCGGCGGAGCTTGCAAAAGGTATTTCGAAGGCGGGATTCAGGTTGGTTTCCGGAGGAACAGACAACCACCTCATGCTCGTGGATGTAGGCGAAAAAGGCTTGACTGGAGCAAAGGCCGAGATAGCTTGCGGTGAAGCGGGAATAACATTGAACAAAAACACAATCCCCTTCGATAAGGAGAAACCCGCGGTCGCGTCTGGAATCAGAATTGGTACACCATACATCACAAACAGAGGTATGGTGGAAAAAGATATGTTGGTTGTTGCTGATCTGATCTGCCGAGTCCTCGAAGCACCAGATGACGCGAAAGAAAAAGCTCAGGTGAAAAAGGAAGTACGAGAGCTCTGTGAAAAGTTTCCAATTTATCAAGACCTATGACTGCCGTAATCCTTGATGGGAGGGCGTTAGCTGCTAAGATCCGCGCTGATGTAAAAGGAGAAGTTGAAAGGTGCAAAGTCCCCCCTGGTTTGGCAACGATAATGGTGGGTGAGGATCCGGCTTCTCGGGTTTATGTTAATCTCAAACAAAAAGCGTGTGAAGAAGTTGGGATCAAAGGTATTAGAAAAGATTTGGCGGCAGACATTTCTGAAGAAAACCTTTTGTCAGTTATCGATGAACTAAACGAGGATGACTCCATTCATGGAATTTTATTGCAGCTACCCCTCCCAGGCCACCTCGACTTATTGACAGTTTTATCTGCGATCGATCCAAACAAAGACGTCGACGGTTTTCATCCCGTCAACATGGGAAGCCTGGTCGCCGGAGACGAAGAAACCTTCGTGCCAGCAACTCCGAAAGGAGTGATGAAGCTTCTAAAAGAAAATGAGATCGAAATCAAGGGAAAGGAAGTCGTAATCGTTAATCACTCCACCATAGTGGGCAAACCCCTAGCCCTCCTCTTCCTGAATCAAAGTGCAACTGTTACGGTTTGTCATGAATATACGAAGGACCTTCCCTCTCACACAAAAAAAGCAGACATCCTCGTGACCGGAGTGGGAAAGCCTGGACTCATCACCGCAGAGATGGTGAAGGATGGAGCTGTTGTAGTGGATGTGGGGACAGCTAAGGTCGACGATAAGATCGTGGGAGATGTCGACTTCGAGAAGGTTAAGGAAAAGGCAAGCTACATCACACCAGTACCTGGAGG
>JBDREA010000167.1:0-19326 GCA_043820265.1 Candidatus Altarchaeota archaeon
TAAAACAATATCGTCTACGGGAACACCCAGTTTCACTAATACCCTTGAAGCTTGTTCGGTTCTAAAATCCAATTTTTTTGAGTCAAGTAAGTATACTTTTTTGTCACCTTCATATTCAATTTTTACTCTGACATGGTCTGATTCTATCCTGTGGGGATTAAACGGTTCTCCCACCACATGGGGGAGGTCGGTTTTTTCTGCATGTTCTGATAACATTTGAGCAGACTCTAAATGGGAACCTCCGTCTTCTGTTGCAATTATTTGCTTTCCTCCAGCGACATATATGATGGGATTGTCATAGGATCCAAGTTCATCAAATTTTTTCCCAACTACTGTTACCTCGCCTAATCCCTCTGGATTTGCAGTTCTCAATGCCCCCACCCATGGAGGAGTTCCTTTTTCTGCAAGAGATAAATCTGTCTCCCACTTAAGATCGCTGGGCTGAAGTCTGCCTTGATGAGTATATTCTGGCCACACTGCGATCTTATCATCTTCACCCAGCTGTCGTAATATCTTATAGAGATCCCGATGTTGCTGTAACCCAAACCCTTGAGTCGCAAGGATTGTGTTATCCATTTCAGGGTGTGAGAAGAAGGGGATTATCTCTGTTACACTTCTTGCTCCTTGTTCACCTGACACTTTTTCATTTCCGTATTGGTCGAAGTAGTCAACCAACATTTGTCGACATTCTTCTGGGGGCCCGTGTGTGTCAGATGGAGTTATTACAAAGATTTCGTCACCTAACTTACATATTACTCCTTTGTTAGTTGGACTTTTAGCCATGTCCTCTGGCATGCCCCCTAGGAAGGTGATGTTTTTCCCTTCGCCGATATTTCGGTAAGCTTTAAATGATCCCCTAGAAGTGCTTGATTGTACTTCGACAGCATTTACTTCTGGAAATTTCTTTTTCAGCCGTTCTAATTTGTCCCCATAGTGATCTTTGGTTAAAATCTCTCTTCCGTCTTCGGCAACCAAAAATTCTTTTCCTCCATAGTATATCCTCGATCCAGGAGGTGATGGTATGAAAAATTTTTGAGCATCGGTTGTGAGTTCATCAAATGGGATATAATGTGGATTATCATATTGATCTATGAAATCCAAGATATCAGGTTTGACCATCCAAAGATATCCATTATGATAGACTCTAGATTCCGGTTCGAGATCTTTATTTGCCCTTCTCGCCTCCTCTGAGAACTCATCTCGGGGGACCTCGATTATTTCACCTTTATGATTGATCAACGTAACTATCTTTTGGGCTTGACCAAATTCTTCTTCTCCGCCCCTGGCTTTTAAAATTATTCGGAACTTAAATCCTTTGCCCTTCGCTGAATCATGGGTCCAGCGAAGGATCCCAAGCTTGTTTTGATTCATTGTCCGGATTCCAAGATCGGGACCTAGAGCCTCTGAAAGCTGCTCGTATTCCTGACCTAAATTCGGAGAAGTCAACGCAGTATCTGCGATTTCGATGAGCATAGCCTCTGGCCCTAGACGTTGCAGTTCGGCCCTCTCATCTTCTGTGAGGAATTCGGCGTTGCCAACATCTTTTGCATGTCTAATTGTAATATTCATCTTGGAATCAGGATCTCTTTCTACACGTTTTCTCGAAAAAGAAACAACCGACCTAATCGTGTCCTCGATGAACCTCTTATTATGAACGCCCGTGTTGATGCCAAAAAATTCGCTGTCAGAATCCACACTGATGTTTTCTCCTACAATATCTGAGACTGCAGTTGGTACATCTAATATCGGCGATTCATGATCTAGATAGGAGTTAAAGAGACTACGAATTTTTCCGTATGATTCCTGTCCCATCCCGCGCCAGGCATCAGCGAATTCTCTGAAGGATTGGTCGCTAGAGTACTCTCCAAACTCATTGGCGGAAAGCTCCTTTGGAGGACCGCGTATTTCACCCATCCATGTTCTGATAGCATGAAGATTCTTATGGGTTTCGGCGGGATTTTCGCTATAGGTATCCTTGTATGTTATTTTGGAAAGACCTTCCAAGGCCTTAGTAATCCTTTCTCCATTATTAACCCACCAGGGAGTTTCTTCAATATTCTCAAATTGTTCTCTCATGTGTCTAACTAGTTTTGTTGCATCCTCAGAGAAGTTTCGAGCCTCCTCTGCAGTCTTATGTACTACTGCTTTTGGGAGGTTTTTACCCATCACCACTGGTTGGAATTTGGAAAGGAAGTCTATGGTATCGCCGGTACTGACTTCGTCCTTTAGTACCAAAGTAAAATCGATGAAGTTTGCTAGACTTCCGGGTTCAGGATCATCGAATTTGCTATGAACAATTATCGGACGATTCAATCCCATGTTCCCTGTTTTATTGAGGTTATCGCGAGATTCATGGATATATCCTCCCATGCCTTTGGTTGTTGAAAACTGATCGAACTGTCTGACCACATTCCCGACAGTTTCATCCATCATCGTGAATGCGGTGTTGTAGACTGTAGGGATAAACTTGCCCTCTTTGGCCAATCTTTGCGAAATCTCCAAACCCTGCATTTTATCCATATAAAGATCTATTACGGCAACATCGAATTTTTCAGTTCTCATGGCCTCCAGGGCCTTCAGAGGATCATTGAATAATACTACCTCAGATTCTGGAAAATCCGCCTTAAGTTCTTTTGCAATCTTTCGAAGAGTAGCGTCACAGTCGTCAACGACTACAATCCATCGTCCCCTGCGAAGTTCCTTTTTATCCTTAGATAATGCCCTGAATCTTTGCCCCTCCTCACCTGGTGGCATAAGGTCTTGTGGTGTTAGGACAGGGCTAGTAGGTGTTCTGGTAGTTGGAGAAGTGGTTGTTTGGTTTTGGATTCTTGCCGTTGTCACCATTTTATATGTTTTATGGGGAAGTTCAGAAATAAAAGATGTTACTTGGTGCTATTAGTAAATCCCAAGCTTGTTAATTAACTCCTCCTTCCCATTTCTTTTTTGTTCGGGTGATGAGGGCGTACCCCACGCAGATATGGTGATGACAAGGGTAGCTGCTGACGGACAAGAACCTTTTTCTTTTAATTCATTGCTGATATATTTGTTTTTATGTCTTTTATAGGTATTTTATGAACGAATTTAATGTTGACTTCCACATCCACGGGAAATTTTCCGGTGGTACGAGTCCGTCGATGGAGATCCCGAGGATCGCGCAGTTCGCTGAGCTTAAGGGATTGGACGTCGTTGCGACATCAGATTGTCTTCATTCTGGCTGGCTAGCCCACATCAAGGGGACTCTTTCTGAGGTGTCTGAGGGGCTATACAAAGCGGAAAACGCGGATACCAAGTTCATAATCCAGACCGAGATCGAAGGAGCTGGGAGAGTCCACCATATCATCTTATTACCTTCGATTGATGCGGCAGTCAAGCTAAGAAAAAGATTTGAGCCTCACTCGCCAAACCTTGACTCAGACGGCAGGCCGAATGTTAACCTATCCGGTGAAAAAATCGTTGAAGAAGTTTACAGCGTTGGTGGAATCGTTGGCCCCGCCCATGCATTTACACCCTATGTCGCTATCTATAAAGCGTTCCATTCTATCGATGAATGTTATGGCAGGCAATCAGAAAATATACATTTCGTAGAACTCGGCCTTTCGGCGGACACCGATTACGCAGACCGCATCGAGGAACTCCAAGATAAGACTTTTATGACGAACAGCGACTGCCACAGTCCCCAACCCCATCGCCTAGGCCGCGAATTCAACAGGCTCGCGTTAAAGGAGCTGAGCTTCCCAGAGATAGTGAAAGCGATCAAACGGGAGGACGGCAGACATTTCACACTTAACGTTGGATTGAACCCGGCCGAAGGAAAATACCACCTCACAGCTTGTAACAGATGCTTTCAACGATACCAACTCAAAGATGCGGAGTCGCTTAAGATGAAGTGTCCGGAGTGCAGGGGCAGGATAAAATTGGGAGTCTCAGACAGGATACAATCAAAGCTTGCGAGCTGGGAGTCACCTAGGCACCCAGAGCACAGACCACCCTACATCCACATTCTGCCCCTTGCAGAGATAATATCTTTGTCTCTTGGCATCAGAACAATCACGAGTAAAAGGATCCAGGAAAAATGGCAGCAATTCATCGACGAATACAAAACCGAGATTAACGTATTACTCGACGCACCACCAGAAGATCTAAAAAAAACCGACGGAAAAATCGGCTCATTGATTGAAAGATTCAGAAGAGGAACCATACCCTACGTCGCAGGCGGAGGAGGACAATACGGCCGACCCACCCTAAAAGGGGAAAAAACAAATTACTGGGGGAAAGGACAAAAGAAACTTGGTGAATTTTAAACCTTATTAACTAAGCCTTCGTTATCTTATTTTACTAAAATGGCTCATAAGACAAAGGTTCAATTGGGAAAGGAAGTTACTGGAGGGGAGCTTAAGGCGCGAAGTGGCGGATTGCCAGACCTTAGACCGGTTCGAGACGCTGCTTTGGAACTTATCAAAAAAGCACCCGATGGAAAAGTCTTACGAGAGGATATAACAACTAAAAAGGGTGTTATAATCGAAAACGCTCTCGTCAGACAGGAGGATATTTTAAGGTTGGCTGGAATCCTTGATGCAGACACGACCCATGGAGACTGCAAGACTGCTTTGAGTGGTTTTGCCGCGGAAAAGGGGGTTGATTTAAATATCGATTCATGGGTTCAAGAAACGAAGGACCGACTCAAAAAGACGCTGACCGGCGACAACGAAGTGGGGGGTGGACTGAATAAAGCTATTGACGCTCTCTCTTGGGGTCTTGTGCGGGGTAAGCTGAGTTACAAGGACTTTGCGAGAAATCGGAAACTTTGGACTGTGAACTCTGGGGTTGACCCGACGACTCCTGAGGGGCAAGAAAGCCTTGCCAACAGGATAAACACCTTCGTCAAGGGCACCTACCAGCGCCACCCAAAAGCCAAGCAGGTACTCACCGGATGGCATGATGGAAACCTTGACGTCATCGACCGGATAAACGTTCCTACGATTTCGCCGACCGTCAATTATGGAGGAGGCGGGGTGTTCGAGGGGATGGTGGGCTACCTGAACGTAACCTCAGAGGGAAAACTGACTGCAAACATCGTCGACCCCAAGGGCCACTACGACAGACTTGTAAAGGGGGTTGAGGCTCTTGGTCGAGAATTGCCCTTCACCTACGAGGAATTCAGGACCGGTCTAGCAGACGTGATATCTGCCAACAAAGGAGTTCTTAAGGACGGTGACTACAGGTTTTATCTGCGACCCGTCACCTCGATTAAGATGCCAAAAGGAAGAGAACACACTGGAATTGGTTTAAAGCAAAGCGACAAACCCCTATCCCTTTCCATTTTCACACTCCCCTTCGGCCCATATCTCGATGAGAAAGGTTCCTACGTCCTAGCATCAGAGAGGATTCCGCCGGTTGAAGCAGTCAGCGACCTGAAACTCGGTGGGAAGTACGCCCCCCACATGGCTATAAAAGAATCGGCTGTAGGTAAGGGATTCACTGAGGCGCTCTGCCTTGACATGGACGGCGGAGTGGCGGAGGGCACAGGGGAGAATTTCTACATCATCAAAAACGACCCAACAGGTGGTGCCCCCACATTGATAACCCCCAAGCCCGGAAAGGGAATACTTCAGGGAAGGACCAGAAGCATAGTCATGGACCTGGCCCGGGACATAGGCTGGAAGGTGGAGGAAAGCGACGGCATATCCATAACTGAGGTCGTCAGGGCAGATGAAGCCATGATTACAGGCACAGCCGGCGAAGTGGGGGGAATAAAGAAATTCACCCTTCCAAAGGAGGTTGCCGAAAAGATCCAAAAGGGCAAGCTAATGCAGCAAGACGGTGCAAACCTGGAAAATCTAATCGGAGAGCATCAGATCGGCTCGGGCGAAATCGGACCCCACGTCAGAAAACTCCAGGAAGCATACAACACCATCTACACACTCGACCGGCAGAAGTTGGAAAAATTCGTAGGTGCATCAAATGTCGACAAATACTTCGACCTAATCGAAGTCATAGATTTGGGACGAGCACCAGATGGGTTTAAGCCAAGATACCCTGGGTAAAAAACCCGACACCGGTCGCAGAGAACCCGTGTCCATTGGATGCCTGCACCGTCCTATACAGCGGCTGGAATTTGATTGCCCAAATAATAGTTGCTTAACCTAGCTGTTCACTTAAGCTTATCAGGTTGGTTGAGAAGTGACCGTTCTTTATGGGTTTTTTCTGCTTTTTATACTTGTTCTTCCGGGATGTTATTATAAGTAATTAGATGTGATCGAAATGGCAGTTACTACTATCAGAGGAGATCAAGGACTGCGTATCAGACCAGAGGTCGCAGACCTGCCTATTGCTAAGATTGATTTGATGAGTCTTCCAACAGCTGGGACTGTATCTTTGAGCAATAAATCTATGGCTAGGGGGGTTGGGCTTCGCATGAATAGAAATTTTATGGATACCCCAATCAAGGGCGAAAGAAACTCAGATGATTCCCATTCAATCTGTTTTCTAGCAAGCCCGGATGTAATTCATAATTGTCATCTTACTACTACTGGAGTCGCATCGTCGGATAGATATCCGGAAAAACCCGGATCCTTTGCTGATGAAGCATTTAGGTTTTCAATGAGTGTGGGAAAAGATGGTCCGAGGCTTTTACACGAAGCAAGTAAAGAGTTCCCTATTGGAAAGCCTGTCTTTTTTCTCACGTTGGATGCCGTCGACATTGTCGGAACACAGAATGTTGATCCACCTCCGACTCTCCATATAGGTATGCGTAGGTGGAAGGGCGATTGGATGGGTAATTCTAAGAGCGAATGGAAACCTAGACCTGAATTTCAGGGGGATAGGGAAGCGTTAGATTCCATTCGTCAAAAGCAGACTGATGCTCACAGACATGGTGGAGATGAGGCCTTTCGTGATGAATTCGTAGCGGACGTACCGGTTTCAAGCAATCAGTTCACGAAGTCTGAGGTCCAGGGTTTAGTTACAACACTTGCGCGTATGGTGGAAGCAGAAATCATACCCCCAGAAACAAGATTAGAGACATTCCAGGGAGTAAGTCAAACAAACATTGGACAGGGTAGAAAAGATGTCCCCGGGATTAAACCTGAGTTGGCTCAAACCTCAGAGAGTATTCTTAGAGGGAAGATCCCTACTGGAGTCATCCCTATGTCTTGGAGGAATGTGGGTGAATTTCTAAGAGCAGCGAATCTCGCTGGAATCCAGCCAGATTAATCTAATCTTAACCAAAATTGATTAAATTTCTTCTTTCAGGCTTATCAGGTTCCATCCGCTTCCCAGCTCATAGGTCGATGCTCCGAGGGGGATGATGTTTCCTTGCAGTGCCCATTGGCTGAAGCCTGTCTGGTTGGTTGCTACGTATCCGCTCCAGATGCCTGTGTCTGTGGCCGAAAGGTTTGAAGGAGTTGCTGCTGACCATGGATCTGCTGAAGTTGCCCGTGTGACCATGAATAAAGAGGTTTCTGTAATGTTTTCTGGTGTGGTGATGTCGCCTGTTGTGTAGTAGATTTCTATTGTGGTCCAGTTGATTGCCGATGTTATACTTGAACTGGCTGAGATGTTGACTCCATTGAATGTGCCGTTCACAGAGGAGTTCCCCCCCAATACTCCGATCGCCACCCAGCCGTTCGTCACCTGGCTTGTGAAAGCGATTGTGAGTTTCGTCTTTGTAGTGTTTCTTGCGTCTATCACGACGATTTGCCCCCCTGAGGCGTTTAAAGTGGTATTTTTTATTGTCGAGTTTGGTACGTCAAAGGCTAACGTTGAAGGAAGGTATAGGAATACTGCTAGGATTAGTACGGTCATCCCCAAAATTATTCCATGTGTTTTCAATTTATTCTTCATTTTAGGAACATACTCCCGGCTGCGGCTGGATGTCTCCGAATGTGTCGGTGTTTCCTGCTGAATCATAGGCTGTGATGTCGACTGTGTAGGTGCCTGATTCGAATAGGTAGTAGTAGCCGATGTAAGTATCTGCCGTCCAGTACCTGAAAGATATGGTGTTGACCTTAGCGGTTGGTGAAGTCACCTGCGCCCTTACACTACTCATCTTGTGGTTGTCTGTGACGTTGACGAAGAATCCGATTGTCGTATAGAGTGCCGGACATGGGAGGATGTAGGTTTCGGCTTCGTTTATGACGGGGGGAGTTTTATCGACGAAGAACGTCACGTTTACAGTGTCGTTTGTGTGACCGGCGTAGTCGGTGCACGATGCGTAGAAGGTGTGGTTTCCTTCTCCAACAGCTGTCAAATCGAATACTCCTGTGAAGCCTTCGCCATTTAGGAGGGTCCAGCCATCGTTATCGATTTTTCCGCTGCAGTTGGCTACTCCCACAACATTGTCTGTGGGATTTATGTCGGCTGTGAAGTTGTCGTTGTATCCGCGGACGGAATAGATTTGTGGTACAGCAATGCTCACGGAGGGCGCAAGCCTGTCGACGTATAGTGTAACGCTCGATAAATTGATGTTTCCGACTTCCATGGCGCTGTCGTTGCAGGCTCTCGTTAGAAGATACACCGCATCGCTGTAGTCTGCCATTTGCAGGGTTGCCTCGCAGTTAGGGTCGTTGCAGGTGTTACCTGCGCCGAGGCTGACCTTCGCACCAGTGCTGTTTCCTCCTGCCATGGTGTACCAGCAGCTGTCAACGAAAGAGTATGCATCTGCTGCGCTGCTCAACCTTATGGTTGCGCTCGTCGCATCGGTTCCGTCCAGTATAATCTTGTCTGCCCTCACGTAGCCTGTGTGTAGGGTTGTGAGGTTGTCGAAGACGACGTAGGGTGGGGAGTTGTCTGCTCTGAAGGACACTGGTTGGAATTGGGTTGTCGTGTCTGTTGCATCACTTAAATTCTCGTTTCCTGCCGAGTCATTGCAGGCCAGCTTGAATTCGTAGATTCCTCCGTCGTTTAGGGTGTTTAGGTTGTTTGAACCTGTGAAGCGGATGGGTTGGGTTGCCGCGCTAAAGTGCGGGTTTGTGAGGTCGCTTCGGTGTGAGGTAATGTTTTGGGCGCTAAGTGTGGTGTTTGTTGTCCAGTCATGGCTTGCGTTACTGAACGTGTACCAGCAGGCCTGTGCGCCAATCAGTTCATCCCAAGGTCTCACATCGATGCTCATCGAAGTGTAGTTGTTGTATGGGGGGCTGTCTGGATTGATCTCTGAGGGACTAATGATATGGGGGCCTATCAGGTCTGCAGGGATTCCCTGGGGGTTGTCGACGCTGTTGAAAGGAGGCGTCGCATCCAATATGAATGTCACTATATCGTAGCTGTGGGGATTACTGAAATACCCTTCATTTGAGTGGGTGAGCCAGATCTCAATGGTATAATTCCATGAGTCGCTTACGTCATCGAAAGTATATGAGCCGTATCCGTAGGTCTGGTTTATTGAGGTGAATGAGGCATTGACTTTTACCCCTAAATCTGCGTGTGGAAGATATGGGTAAAGTATGTCTGTCGTGTTTGTGAGCCTTGGGTGGACGTGGTCGACTTCGGAAAGATTGGTTCCTGTTGCTGTGAAGTTGATAACAAGTGTTCTGTTTGTTTCGATTTCACAACCTGTGGGATGGGTGATGGTGGCGGTCGGCAGCTGACTGAAGCTGAAAAACCTTGTGTCAAAGCCTGCCCACACCCTGTCTCCTGTAACCTCAAGGCCGTGATCGGATGGGCTGTCCCAGTATAATCCGCTGTCTGTTGTGTAGGTTGTTACGTGGCTTCCGTTGTATTTGTGTATGCCATTGGATTCCGTGTTTCTTGTAGACATCCACAGTAGGCTGTTTTCGTCCTGGGGGAGGTCTTCGGCCTCCCAGTATCTGTATTTCAGATAGGTTATCCTTTGGATGGGCACGTCCTCGATTCTGCTCCAATTGCTTCCGTTGAAGGCGAATAAGCCGAGTTTCGTCCCGGCATAAACGATACCGTCATTATCCACTTCTATGGCTTTTATGGTGTTTGTTGTGAGCTCAGAGTTTCCCTGGTTCCAGATATACCATTCGTCTACTCCATTGAACCTTATGACTCCAACCCCTGAGAAATTACCACCAGATATGTTTCCGTCTTCTGGCCCTTCTGGACCAACGTAGTCTTCACCCTGGGTGGATTGTACTGCGAGCCAGTAGTTTCCGCTACCATCAGATGCGATCGAATATACGTCGTCTTCTGGTAGTCCACTGTTTGATGCGTTGTAGTTCACGACATTTGAGGTGCTTCCACCGATGAATTTATACAATCCTGTCTTTTCTGTTGCTACCCACATGTTTCCCTGAGAGTCTAATTCAATATCCCTTACTATCCCTTTTTGTTCGCTTCCATCCCAGACGGAGACCCACTGGGTGCCATCATAATAGGCAAGGTAGGTCGTTGCTGAATGGCTTCCCACCCAGATGTTGTTGTCTGAGTCTTTTTCTATGCTGAAGGCCCCCCCGAATATGTCGCCGGTATTTGTCTGATTGAACTGTGTGTAGTGGGTTCCGTTGTATAGGACTAGGTATTTATACCCCCCTCCGGCAGTTAGGCCATACCAAGTTTGGTCGACATCCGTACATCTATCCCTTGCAGGGTCAAATAATATCGACTGGATTTCGGTTATGCTTCCAGGGATTGCTGGATCAAGGGATGGAGTCAACTCACGATTAATCCACGTCCTGTCTCGTCCGGCCGGAGTTATCGTTATATTGTTCCAAGTGTAATTAGCTGCTCCCCCGTATGAGTCGTTTGCCATGACTGTTACGTTGAAGAATCCTTCATACTCGCTTGTATTAAAGTTATAGCTTGAGTAGTGTTCTTCTAATGCTGTATCATTTACGAACCATGAATAGGTTACTAGGTCATAGTCTGGATCGTTTGCAGTAATAGAATAAGGGATAATTGAAGTCCCGACTCCCTGAGTAAGTAGGAGGTCTGAGCCAGGTTGGTAGGGCTGAGAAAGCGTAGGTATCGTGTTGTCCCCTGGATCCCTTACCCCATATACTGCAACGGGGTTTTTGTTGTAGGAAGAGATCCATCCTGAGGACGGGCAGCCATTTGAATAGTAAGTTGAGCTGCAGTTCGCAGATATCAAGTTGACCGAGACGTCCTGGCAGGAAGCGCAGACTTTAAGCGGTACCCACTGGTTTAGTCCATAGTTGCAGGTTCCGTTTTCTACTGTGTCTGCGCATGATGCAATTCCTGCGAAGATCCTTCCCCCGGATGGAGATGGATCAACTGGCAGATCGATTCTAAAGGAGAAGTTTGGTTGACCTGAAAATAATGCAATTGACTCAAAGTCTACTCCCGTACCCTCTGCGGCCAACAGACTCGTGTAGCTTAGATTGTACCACAAAGTAATGTTGCCTTTGCTTAGAGTTGTTAGAGTGCTATCGTCGTATTGGGTCAAATTGAATCCCAGGCTAAGATTTGCGTCTGAGTCGACTCCGTTCTCAAAAAAGACGGTTATTATGGGGTTTCCGAATCCCTGGTCTGTCGCAGTTACTCTCACAGAGAAGTTTTCTGATGCATTCAATACACTCACGTCTGTTGAACCGAATTGGTCAAATCTCACATCAGTTATTTCAGCCATCGACTCCATGGCTGCAATTATTGGTGCTGTATCATGTGTCTGATTGTAGATATCAAGTGTATTCAATTGGGAGCTGGACGACGGCAGAGAGGATACTATCGAAGAAGAAGCAAGAATGACTATGCTAATAAACAAAACAAACACTATGGGGGTAATGCCCAACTCACCCGTTTTCATGGTTAATCTATGTTAATATTATTGGACTCAGGGCTAATATATAAACACTTCGTTTTGAAAACGAAGCTAATGTTAATTCTTTTTTTACCTTCCCCTAATATTTGTTCGTGAAAAAGAATTTTTTTGGGATCATCGCGATCCTAATCATATTATCTTCGGCAAACCATACTCAAGGATACTCTAAAGATTACATGAGCTCGGATTGGAATTACACCCTGCCGGAGGTCATAAGCGACATGAACGTAGGTGACCTGGACGGAGACGGAGACTTAGAAATCGTCGTCTCCGCCTCAAGTTCAGGTCAACTTCAAGTAATTGACCGCCACGGTCAATTGCTTTGGAAATATGGGTATCCAGGATACCTGTACAGCAATTACATTTACGATCTAAACCGTGACGGGAAAAAAGAGGTTTTTGCAGGTACGGGAGACAGAGTCCATATTCTAAACCCTGAAGGCGAGCTCTACGATAAATTCTATACAAGTGGAGTCCCGGCAAAAATTATTAGGGAGGCAAACCTGGGAGCCGACGAAACAAGAGAACTGGTTGTTGCAGGCTATAACACGAATGTATGTGAGGATAATTTTGTGTTCGTTTTCGGGGAAGACGGGAAACTGATTTCTACACCTTACAATGTCGGTCTATCCATCCCCTTTTCAGTCGCATCTGGTCAGCTTGAAGAGGAGGGAAACGTATTGGTTGGATTGATCTCGAGAACCAAGAGCACTGGACGAAAATCCTGTGATCCCGCGTATAATACCCCCGGAAAAATTCTTGTGTTAGACAAAGGCTTAAAGACTTCATGGGAATATGAGACAGCCGGGGGAGTCACCACGATTTTAGTTGCAGATATTGAGGGGGATAACTCCCCCGAAGTCCTGGTTGGAACATACCCTACACTCTATGTATTCTCAAAGAAGGGTAGATTAAAGTGGACCTTCGAGGGAGTAAGCCTGATACATCAGGTGCTATCAGAAGATATAACCGGAGACGGCAAACCCGAAATATTGGTGGCAAGCGACCATTTATATGTTTTGGATAACCAGGGAAACCAGCTCTGGAGGGGTTTCACAGACAATAGGGCTTATAGCATTGCATCAGCCGACCTTGATGGGGATGGATTAAAGGAGGTAGTGGTGGGTTCAGATAGGATTTACGTCTTTAATTCCCTGGGGGAAAAACTTTGGGATTCGGAAAATCTTGTGACAGTCGATAACGTATTTACCAGGGATGTCGACTTAGACGGCTACCCTGACGTAATAGCCGGTTCTGTGAAACAGGTTCATCTTTTTAAGACAAAGACCTTCGCCCAGTCCATGTCTGCGGACGGATTATTATACAAGGCAAGGCTGGCCCTGCAAAGCGGCAACTTTGACCAAGCCATAGAACAATCCGCTCTTGCCCTCAAACTCTATTCAGAAATAGACGATGTCAAGAGGATGGCTGAAGCCTTAAACGTGCAAAAAGAAGCCAATAAATCTGCAACGAACTTTTATGAGCTCTCCTCTGAAGCCGAAATATTTTTCCGATCAGCCAAGGTGTCACTGGAAGGAAGAGATTATGAAAACGCAATATTAAATGCCAGGAAAGCTAGAGAACTGTATACGAACAACGCCATCAGAAACTCCCAGAGGATCTTGGAGTCAGACCAGATGATTTCCAACTCAATTTTTGTTCTTCGAAACCAGGCAAGTGAGAACCTGGAACTGGCACAAAATTTCTTTACCCAAAATGATCTAACTAACGCGAAAAAGTATGCCATAAAATCCAAAGAGACCTATGACTTCCTGGAAGACGAAAACGAGGCTGCCAAAGCGAAAAGGATAATATCTGCTAGCACTACGACAAAGGATGTGTTCGAAGAAATAGTCGAAGACATCAAATCCACAGATTTCAAAGCAATCATCTCTCAGGCGTCCCCCAGAATCCAGCCCAAACACTTTGTTTTCGTCTTGGCGATAATCGTCGTTTTCGGTCTGTTTTTCATCATCTTACCCAAAGTCTATCGATCGGTGAACTCTCGGACGAGACGCAAATACCTCAAGCCAGAGCACCTTCTCATCCCAAAAAAACGTTTAGAACCGGCTAAGGTCGGTAAAAGAAGGGAGCGGCGTATTGGAAGAAAGGTTGGTTAATCTAACTTGAAACACTGATTAATATTTCTGTCCTTCCCAGATTTACCTATGCGTACTATAACTAAGCGTAAATCAACCATAATAGCTTCCGTCAATCGTGTAGCACCTTATCTTCAAGCTAAACAAACCAATGGTAAACAACTTTCAAATGAAGATCTCCCTCCAATAAAGAATAGTAGATTAAAGGAAAGTATCGCCGAATGGAACCGAGGCTCAGAACAAAAGGCCTTCATAGGAGACTCCCAAAGTGGTAGCCCAAGACCCACCCAAGAAGTTGTAGATCCAGGAATGGAAGAGACTCGGGGAAATGATCTTCATGGCTCGGATCTCCTAGCCGATCAGATCGAACAGTCAGCTAAACAGCAGATGATAGGTCCAGGTAAGCAGAAAAAAAGGCGGCGTCCTGGAGATTCCTTAATCGAAGAAATACTTTCTCCAGAGGAAGAAGAATAACAGATTTCCATTACTGATTACTCACTCCCCTTTCAGCCTCTTTGTTTTTAAAGGATTACAACCCTATACTAAAAGTAATTTTAGCTTAAGGTGAATTTTTTATGGCAAAATCGATTAGACCCGGCAGATGCTATCATTGGGATAGTCCAGCTTACACAAGGGTTTCAAAGAATCCCGCCGATTCATTTATCACAGGGATCCCAGGATCAAAGATAAACAGGTATGAATTAGGAAACGTTAAGGCGAAGTTCAATACATGCCTATCTATTGTTACAAACAATAACCAGATGGTAAGGCATAATTCGTTGGAATCTGCAAGAATTACTGCAACAAAGGTCTTGACAGAAAAGGTTGGAGCAAACAACTTTAAACTGAAAGTCAGAGTTTTTCCCCACCACATCATGCGGGAAAACGTCGGAGCAGTAGGTGCGGGAGCCGACAGGGTCAGTGACGGAATGAGGCACGCATTCGGAAAACCCATCGGACAAGCTGCAAGAGCACACAAAGGACAAGCAATAATCTCTGTTTACTTTGACAAAGACGAAGAAAAATTTGCAAATGTGAAAAGAGCCCTAAAAAATTCCATACACAAGCTTCCGGGTGACATGGTTTTAGTCGAATCTAAGATGGTCTATAAGGATGAGTGAAGAATTCAATGTAATAGCAAAGATCAGGATCATGCCCGAAGGACTAGAAGTAGACCTGACAAAGATCGAAGAGAAATTACGCAAAGAAATCGGAACGGACGCGCGCCTTAACTCTATTGAAACGAAACCCGTGGCATTCGGGTTGAACTCACTTGTCGCAACAATCCTTCTAAACGACTCAAAAGGTGGTCTTGAAGAACTCCAAGAACGGATTCAGGGATTTGAAGGAGTCAGCCAAGTAGAGGTAACAGACATCGGTCGGCTTTGAGTGAAGAAATAAATTTTTATAGTTTATATATTCTCTGACATATATTTTCAGCGTATGGAAAAATACATTTTGCACAGAGAAAACCTGGAAAAATTCATCAACTCCAATGCTAAAAAATTTCAGCTCATAGCTCCCGTAAAAAAAGATGACATAGTTGTATTTGAAGAGATAAAGGACTTTTCTGAACTGACTTTAGACTACATAAATACAAAGTTCCCACTAAGAAAATATTTTCTGCCGACCCCCGAAGAAGCCTTAAGATACAGACAAATCAGTGTTACACCCATTTACGACAACACTAAAAGGTTGATCTTCGGTGTAAGACCCTGCGACGTCAATGCTTTGCTCCATCAAGACCAGGTCCTCTTAGATGACGAATATATCGACCCATATTTCAAAAAGAGACGGGAAAATAATCTGATAATTTCTCTGCAATGCTGGCGGAGTGGCGAAGATTGCTTTTGCACTAGCATGGGAACAGAAAAAGTAGAAGATGGATATGATTTACTATTCACAGAAATAGATGCAGGATACCTGGTCCAAGTCGGTTCACCCAAAGGTCAGAAGCTGATAAAGTCAAATTCCAAACTCTTCAAGAAGACTTCTAAAACCGCTCAGATCAAACTTAGATGCAGTAAAAAGCTCCCAAAAAAGGACATTGGAAAATTGAATGAGTTTGAAAACTTCCATAGCAGTGTCTGGGAGACGCATGCTCAGCGTTGCCTATCCTGCTGTGCCTGCACAACAACATGCCCGACATGCAAATGCTTCGGTATAAGGGACATAATAAACCTTGACCTAAAGAGCGGATCAAGGATTCGAGAACAGCAAAGCTGCCAATTAAAGGTATTCACGGTAGTGGCAGGAGAACATGTATTCAGAGATGAAAGAGATAAAAGATTAAAACAAAGGATTATGCATAAACTCAACTACCACGCAATAACATACGGAAACCAGCTCTGCGTGGGATGCGGCAGATGCATTACGAACTGCCCCACAAAAATCGATATGACCGAAATAGTAGGAGAGATCTGAACAGATGAAAAACTTAGAAAACGAATTCATACCCAAACAGACAAAAGTCTTGTCGGTCAAAGACGAAACCGAAGACACAAAGCTTTATCGTCTTCTTTATCCCATCAAACACGACCCAGGCCAGTTCGTAGAGTTAAGCCTTTATAACATCGGGGAAGCCCCCTTCGGAATCTGCAGCTATTCAAAAAGATACATTGAAATCTGCGTTAGGGCTGTCGGGAGGGTTACAAACAGGTTACATGACGATATAAAAAAAGGCGATAAAGTAGGGATTAGAGGACCCTACGGACACGGTTGGCCGATAAATGAGATGAAAGACAAAGACGTATTGCTTGTAGCCGGAGGAACCGGTCTGGTCCCTGTAAGGAGCGTTATAGAATACATAGAACAACACAGGAAGAATTTCGGTGACATCACAATCTTTTTAGGATTTAAAAAACCTGAACTCATACTTTTTGGAAACGATATAAAGCGCTGGGAAAAAGACTTCGACGTCAATCTGACTGTGGATGAAACGTGCCGGGGTTGGAAATGCAACGTTGGATTAGTGACAAAATACCTGGAGAAAGCAAGGATCCCACCCCAAAATCGGGTCGTCTTGACGTGCGGACCCCCAGTAATGATGAAATACGTCATCCAGACACTGAAAAACAAGCACTACGCCGACGACCAGATATATTTGAGTCTTGAGCGGATGATGAAGTGCGGGTTTGGGAAATGCGGCCACTGTATGATAAAAGAAAAATATGTCTGCAAAGACGGGCCAATTTTTCGATATGACGAAGCAAGGGTTTTAGAGGATTAAGATGGCAAAGAAAAACAACGGAAAAAAAGGGAAAAAACCCAGAGTAGGGATATTCTCCCTTACTTCCTGTTCCGGTTGCCAGATGAGGATCCTAGACCTAGAAGATGTATTACTGGAGTTGCTTTCAAAAATCGACCTCGTAGCTTTCCCACTTGCAAAAGATGAAAACGACGAAGGCCCGCTTGACATAGCCATCGTGGAGGGAGCCGTCGTTCAAAAAGAAGAGATTTCCAAAATCAAACACTTAAGGGAAAGAGCCAAGATCCTCATTGCGCTAGGAACATGTGCAACATATGGGGGAGTGCCAAGCATAAAAGATTTTGGCTACAAAGAGGAAATAGAAGAGGCAGTCTATCCAGACTCCTCTTTTTTAGGTTCAATCGACGTGTACGGAATCGCACACTACGTAGATGTGGACTACTATATCCGAGGCTGTCCACCGGAAAAGCTAGAGATACTTAAAGTCCTCAAATACCTTCTCGTTGGAAACATCCCCAGAAACATCCAGTACCCAGTATGCTTTGAATGCAGGCTCAGGGAAAACGAATGCTTCATCGTAGACAAGGAAAAGATGTGTATGGGTCCACTGACGCACGGGGGATGCAATGCCCCCTGTCCGAGCTTCGGCGTACCATGCTATGGTTGCAGGGGGCCTTTGGACGACAGCAATCCCGAAGCATTGATTGAGATATTTAGAAAGGAGGGATTCTCAGAGGATGATCTTAAGAGGATGTTCATAAAGTTCGCAGGTACGTCAAAAAAGTATTTGGAGTTGAGAGGTTTACATGCCAACGATTGAACTAGATCACATAACCAAGGTCGAAGGACACGCCAAACTGAAGGTGAAGGTAGACGGAGGAGTAGTAACAAAGTGCCAGTTAGAGGTCTTTGAGGGAGCAAGATACTTTGAGGGAATCCTTCAGGGCAGAAGATACGATGAAGCGCCCCACCTCACTTCGAGAATCTGTGGAGTATGTAGTCAAGCGCACCTGATAACCGCTTTACAGGCTATTGAGAACGCCCTTGGAGTTGATGTCTCTCCTCAGACGAGATTATTGCGCGAACTTCTTTTGTTGGGCCAGATGATTCAGAGTCACGCACTCCATTTGTATCTACTCGTTTTGCCGGATTACATGGGCTTTGAGAGTGCTATTGCAATGGCTGCAAAGTACCCAAAGCACATTCAGAGGGCATTGAACATAAAAAAACTCGGAAACGACATCTGCACATTAATTGGGGCAAGAGAAGTTCACTCGATTACCGCGGTACCCGGAGGTTTCTCTAAAATCCCCTCACAAAAAGAACTAGACTCGCTTTTGGAAAGAATCAAAAAACAGAAGGGAGATATTGTAAAAGCGGCTGAATTGTTCGCGGAATTCAAATATCCCGATTATCAGCGGCCCACAGAATATGTCGCGCTACAAAAAGAGGACGAATACGCCCTCATGGATGGAACAATAAACTCTACAGAGGGTTTATGCATCAGCAAAGAAAGATACTTGGACTACTTTCAGGAAAACATCCAGGAATACTCAACAGCGAAATTCGTAGTAAGCGAGGGAAAAGGGTACATGGTCGGTTCATTAGCTAGGATTAATCTTAATCAAAGGATGCTATCATCTGATGCCAGGAAGTTGATTGATAAGTCAAAGTTCGACTTCCCCAACTACAATCCGTTTTTGAACAACTTTGCTCAGGCAGTCGAGATGGTCCATTTCACAGACCGAGCTATAGACATATTGGAAAATATCAGGATCCGAAAGGAAGACCCAGTAGATTTCAAGCTTAGGGCGGGAAGAGGCGTAGCAGCAACTGAAGTTCCAAGGGGAACCCTTTATCACGACTATGAATTAGACGACAAAGGAGATGTGGTACACGCAAACATTATCACGCCCACGACCCAGAACCTGAAGAACTGCGAAGACGACATAAAAGGATTCCTTCCAACAATCCTAAAAAAGAGCCAAAAACAGGTCGTCTCAAACATAGAAATGCTGATTCGAGCATACGACCCCTGCATCAGCTGCAGCACACACTTCCTGGATGTGGAGTGGGAATGATTTTTATTCCCTGGGATAAATTTCTAATATGAGTTCAAAAATGATAGTTTATCTTACAGTCTTATTCATTTTTCTTTCTGCCTTCACATCTGGCCAAACTGGCCTGGCAACAATCGATGGGGTGGTCATAAACGATAACACAGGATCACCTATCACAGATGTAACCATTGATGTGTTTGTCTCAGATGACCACAGCAC
>JBDREA010000168.1:0-18292 GCA_043820265.1 Candidatus Altarchaeota archaeon
CAAATAAAATAGAGAGCATTAGCAAACAATAACCATATATTATCCAAGATAACCTTTTATGGTCTCTGAAAGTCTGAAGTATGAAAAACCAAATTGGCATAAATAATACAAGTGTTAGAATCGCAGCAATCCTGTATTCCTCACCGAATGGTATCATCATTGGTCTTTCTATTAAGGAATTTATCCCTTTATTTAATTAAGTCAATATGGGTGATCATCCGTTTTATTAGCCCGTTTTCACATACAGTTAAAGGGCGCAGTCCACCGAAAAACCGAGTTCTAAACAAATTTTAGGAAGGACAACAAAAACAATTAAAGAATTGTCCTTTCCAAACATATCGAATGCACACGAGACCATAGGAAAACCCAAATCTTCTAGGTAGGTCTTAGATTTCTCATAGAACTCCTCCCCCTTCTCTGGCGCATCGATGCAGATAAGACGAATCTTTTCTCCCGTACTCAACTCGAATGTGTCGCCGTCTATGACCCTGGATACTGCCTTAACTTCTTCAACCTCTTCCTCTGAAATCGTCGTTGTCGTTTTCCTTCCTTCTTTTGATTCTACGCACCCGTAGGGCGGTTCTTCGTAAGGATAAATCCATTCAGTCCCCTGGGGGCAATTGCAGGGGGGAGGACAAGGCTTACATTGTGCATTTATCGGACACTGTGGGCACTTGTTAAGCGACCCACCAGTTCCCTCACACAAGTCCCGATATTCTTCATAAAAATCCGAATCGGGATCAATATCTGGGCGAGGAGTCAGACAACCAGCCAGCAAAACCAATCCAACAACAAGGATTATCCAACGCATTATGGTCTCCCTTCAATACTTAAAATGGAAGGAATCAATAAAAAGAATTTGTAAGGAACCGAAGTAGATAATTTACTTTAGAGAACCGTTAAGTTTTTATACTAGTTTGTGGTAATTAACAATCATAAATTACTTTAGAGAAAATTATAGTAATATATTTGAGGTGGCAAAACATGAACGAATTCCTGAAAAAATATCTAAGAATTGTCCTTTCAATTTTTACGACATTAATCCTCACATCAACCGCATCAGCAACGATAATCTCTCCTGTCACAAATGAAATCGAATTTGAGATAACCTCCCAGGACTACATCTCAAGCTACTTCTCCTATGACATAAAGGTGGTTAATGAAACCAGGATTGAAATCAAGGTATCAGTAGACGACAATTTCCACAACTCGGTTTTCGACTGCACGAGCGCAAACCAGCAAGCCCTCAAATCCGAAGGCGAAACCAAGCCAGAACTAAACTTAATGAGTGCAGCTTCACCTAATCCGACAACCACTATCAACAACAATGTAATCATCTCATGCAACAAAAACCAGATACGTCAACAATACCTCTCCTCTTACCCAGAAACTCAAGTATACGCCGACCTCGGAAGGCTCGATAAAATACCCATAGAAGCATCCGACGGAGTCATCCCCGTTCAAAACTCTTTTTCCATCCAGGCAAAGACAACAACCCTTATCTTCGATTTTCCCGAAGGAATACGGTCGGGCGAATACATTAAGATCGGATTCAATTCAACCTACATCAACACAACCTCGGTTGGAGATGGTTACACAAAGGACATCAGCAATCCGCCAGATGAGATCGGAGACGCAGCCTATACTGGATCATATTTATGGTGCGGGGATTGGCCAGCTGGCACAAACGACGACGTATACAGATGCGAATTAATCTTTGATACTTCAGAGATAACCGGGGCCGTCTCAGAAGCCCAAGTCTGCGTATACCACTACACAATATCTGGGGCATCCTCAGACCTATGGATTGACCACTATGAATGCGACGGAAGCATATCGCAAGAAGACCACAGCGGATCAAATCTTGAGCCGGAATTCACCTTTATTGATACAAGCACTGCTACGGCCTCAAACGACAAATGGTGGTGCTGGGACGTCGCATCCCAATTACAAGATGACCTAGATTCCTCCCGAAGCAACTCATGCTACAGGCTACATTGGAGTGACGCCGATCAGCAAAATCGAGACAACGGAATCGGAGATCGAATAGTATTTAGAAGCTGGGACGTACAGGATGCCAGCCAGTTCAACAACGCCATTCCGTTCCTAAATTATTCCACTGATTTACCGACAACTACTTCCACTACGTCGACAACGACCTCAACAACAGTGTCTTCAACGTCGTCAACAACAACCACAACCACCCCCACTTCATCTACAACGACGACGTCCCCCTCAACTTCGACCACGACCTCCTCGACCACTACGTCCACTACATCCTCAATTCAGGTAACGACCACGCTATTCGACGTCTGGGTTAACGAGTCAGGAGACACGATGAGTGGCCCACTTAATATGGGCTCAAACGAGATAACAAACATAGGTTCGCAAAACAGCTTCTTTGACAGCTTCGGCGGACTACACCTATCCTCTGATTTAGCTTGCATGCAGGACGTTGAAGTAACAGGAACAGTGACCGCGGCATCATTCATCGGAAACGGAAGCCAATTAACCGGTATTTCAGCTGGCAGCAGCCTTTGGACTGAGAGCGGAGACGACATCTACTACAACGACGGAAACGTCGGAGTCGGGACGAGTAGTCCTGATCCTTATAAACTCAAGGTAAATGGTGATATCAGGGCTTCAAACCACATTACAACCAATGGATATCTAATAATCGCTAGCAATGGTTCAGCTGGTGGGAATTTTCCGACAGGAAACTTTTGGTTTCAATACCAGGATGGGGATGGAAACCTTCACTTTGGACGAGACGGCTATGATCCTGTATTGGAGATAAAAAGGAATCAAGATATCATATTCAATAATGCCGGTGGAAACGTCGGAATCGGGACGAACAGTCCAGGTGCGTTACTTGATGTTGAGGGAACAGCCCACATCGATGACACGATTATTTCAAGCCCATCTATAGAGTTGAATAGTGGGGGAAGCGGGGGCAGGTATGCTTTCATCGACTTCCACGGCGACGATACATATACAGACTATGGTCTTAGAATCATTAGGGGAACCGATGGACAAAACACAAGATCAGATATCAACCATAGGGGGACAGGCACATTTTATCTGACTAATCAAGATGCCGCAGACATGGTTTTCAAGACCTTTAATGCAGAGCGGGTTAGAATAAAATCAGACGGCAACGTAGGCGTCGGGACAAGCAGTCCTTCTGAGAAATTGGATGTCTTTGGCAGTATCCGTTTGTCCCTGAACAGTGATGACGCCGTGGATTTCGGCTATGGCACCAAGGTGTGGCGGCGCAGCAGTAATGGGTCTCTTGTTTTAGACTCCCAAAACGATGTCATCGAGTTGAACGGCAACGTTGGCATAGGCACTTCCTCACCCTCACAAAAACTTGACGTCAATGGAGACGTAAAAATCCAAGGAACTCTCTATCTATCCGGAACCTGCGACATCGTCGGAGAATGCGTCGGAGACATCGCGGAATTGATGCACAGTCGATCATCAAAGGAAAAAGGAGTCAAAGGAGAGTTTGAAAGCGGAAACGTAGTCTGTGCAGACCCAACCGATCCTAGAAGGATTGCTCCCTGTAGGGGCTCCTACGACGGGAACGTCCTTTCAGTCGTCAACTACAAGGCGAGCCAGTTCATCGGCGACCCAAGCGCACCCTATCCAGTGGCGTTGAAGGGAATCGTGCCCGTGAAAGTAGACTGCAGCACACCGATTATGGCAGGTGACTTGCTTGTGTCATCAGATAAACCGGGAGTTGCGAAAAAGCTAGATTTCAACGACTTCGATGAGAAGATCGACTACCTAGACCACTTAGGCAGCGACTTTGCCAAGGCCCTAGAAGACTGCAATCAAGGTGAATCGACGATTAAGGCGTGGTTGACTTAGAGGATGGGAGGAAATTCAAAGGAGAATAAAATGAATATTAATTACTCCAAAATCTTCGCAGTACAAATTATCTGGCTGATGCTTTTACTGCAAGTCAGCATAGCATACGCGATCGCAGAAGATGCTCCGCCAATATCTGAAGCGGAAACAATCGAGATGCCTCTAGATGAAACTCCCCAAGACCCTCCGTCAGGAGATACTTCTATAGATGCCTCAGCTCCCTTAGCCGAAGCAGAAGTAGTACCAATCGGGGGAGAAGAAGATGGGGGGGAAGTAAGTGAAGCTTCCAGTGGTACCGAAGTCTTCGACTCTGCTCTATCAAATACGGTTGTTGAACCGGAAACTCTCGCTAATGAGGGGGAAGGATTCTTCCAAACAAGTATTTTTACTGGTTCAGCCTCATACGCGTACTCCATCCAAGTTCCACCAGAAACAAATGGATTAGGTCCTAAACTCAAACTTACCTATGACAGCCAATCTGCTAGTGGTTCGGCGGGTTGGGTCGGGCTCGGGTGGAGTCTGGGTGAAAACTATGTAATGCGGGATGTGAACCATACGCCAGATAATGTGGCCGATGACGAGTTCAAACTGGTGCTCAACGGAGAAAGCCACGACTTGGTCCCAACTCCCCCGGAAAACCCCGAAGGAAACCGGTTTCATACGAAAATCGAATCATATCTTCGGATCTCAAAAGAATTCGTCGAGGGACACGGTCCACCAAATTACTGGATCGTCAAATCCAAGGACGGCACGACCTACAGGTTCGGCTACCCAGAGGATGCCGACATGCTCCAAAACGGGCGCACCGAAACCTGGAGGTGGTATCTTGATCTAGTTGAAGATACAAACGGAAATAAGATCTTTTTCGAATACAACCAGACGCCAGGAAACGGGGAGATCTATCTAAAAAGCATCGAATACAACAATGACAGGCAAAGAAGGATTGAATTCCGACTTGAGCCTAGACCAGACGTAAGAAAGATAATGGATGAGGGATCTTGGATTCGGAAAACCAGCAGGTTAAAAAGCATAAGAATCTTCGCGTCTGGGCAACTCGTCAAGTCTTACATTCTGGATTACCGGCTAAATGAACCGGGCACAAAATCTCTTTTAGCATCAATCACAATAACGGGGTCAGATGGCAGCTCTTTACCCCCTGTACTATTTGACTATTCAACCAGGGATCCCGGATGGCAGCAGCAGGCAGAATGGATCCCACCCATCTCCCTTCAGGGCCGTTTGGGGTATCGAATAACCGATGTGAACAGGGACGGCAGACCAGACCTTCTGCGGGGATATCACGGGTGCAGCGGAGGTTCCAGCCGGGATGCCTGGATCCATGACGGAAGCGGATGGATACAAGACTCGTCATGGAATCCCCCAACCGATTTTGTGGACTGCTGTGATGGACAATGCAGTGGGATTGCGATTTTAGCGGATGTCAACGGGGACGGTTTCGAGGACGTATTCAATTCATACAGTGCATGGCTTGGAACAGGTTCTGGATGGGTGGAGGATAATTCATGGAAATCTCCAGTTTTCCCGGATGCGCGCATAGGCTACAGAGTCGTTGACGTGAATGGAGACGGACTTCCAGACATCATTCAGGCAATGAAGAGGGGCAGCGGAGGAGAAGACAAGAGAGCCTACATTAACACTGGTACTGGATGGGCCTCAGATGCGGAATGGTTTCCACCCACAACTTTTACCTTCTGCGACAGTGGAGTCTGCGAATCCCAGGGAGTTGAATTGTCGGATGTCAACGGCGACGGCCTCACAGATATCGTAAGTGAAAGCTCAGGAGCCTACTTGAACGACGGAAACGGCTGGATAATCGACAATTCCTATCAGACGCCTACCTCGCTTTTTGATGGCTATGGGATGCGGCTAGCTGACGTGAACGGCGACGGCTTGCCTGACATCCTGCAGGGATTCAACACCCGTTTCGGGGATGTTTGGAAGTATGCTTGGCTTCACAATGGCACAAACTGGATTCGAAACGACTCTTGGGGGCCACCCACATCGTTCGTCGACTTTGACGGTTCAAGCTACTGGGACGAAGGCGTCACAATCGCTGATTCCAGCGGCGACGGACAAATCGACGTCTTCGGGGAAGATATGGTCTGGCTGAATCCAAGCCTTGGACAACCTGAACCAGACATGCTCTCAAAAATAACGACTTCAAACGGGGGGAAAATAAACATATCCTATGCTCCCTCATCGGAGTTCATCCACGAAGGGGGCGATGGAGTCTCTGACCTTTCTTCGATAATGTCCGTGGTCGTCAGGGTGACAAAGGATAATGGTCTTTTCGGCCTACACCAACAAGTTGAAACGACCACATATGAATACGAAGACGGCCTCTTCGACTTCGAGGACGACGAATTCAGGGGATTCGGAAAGGTTACGGTAACCGATTCCTTCGGCAATCTCAAGGTTCACCGATTCCATCAGGATGACGCATTAAAAGGCCGGGAGTATGAAGCAAACGTGATTAACTCATCAGGTGCACTTTTCTCAAAGGTTTCTTCTATTTGGGACTTCGCATCCCAGGACGGTTATTTCATTGCTCGATTGAACATAGTCGAACAATACACATATGACGGAGTTGGCGGAGATCCGAAACTCAATGTAGTCGACTACCTTTACGATCAATACGGCAATGTCTTGATGGAACGTCAGATGGGGGATGTCTCTCATGGATTTGACGATAGAGCATTCTACTCTGAATACTATTACGATAGCAATAGGTGGATTGTCGATAAACCATCCCATACTTGGATTGATGACATGGGTCAAGGAGGAATAGCCAAGGAGAGTTGGTTCACCTATGACGCAAATGGAAAGCTTATAAGAGATGAGCGAAGATTGGATGGTCAGTCAAATCCAGTTACTGAATACTCCCACGACTCCTATGGCAACGTGGTTTGGATGCGCGATCCAAACGGGCAAGTCACATCATATTCCTATGACTCATTAACCCGCACCTTCCCCGTTCAAATTCAAAGACCTTTGAGCCACATCCTCCAATACGAATACGACCTTGGCACAGGAAACCTGCTTTGGGATGAGGACCCCAACGGATACAGGACCTCATTTGAGTACGACTTATTCGGGAGGAAGACGAAGGAGGTCCGCCCCCTCGACTCCTCGTCTTCCCCCACACTAGAGATTCTGTACCTAGATGACCAGTTCCCTCGTGGAGTTAAGACTATGCAACGCGAATCTGCCAGTGGGGGTACTTTGGATTCCTTTTCATTCGTCGACGGATTCGGACGAGTCATTCAGGAGAAAGGCGAACTTGAAGGGCCCGAGGGTCAGGTTGTTAAAAACACCTACTACAACGAACGGGGGAGAGTCGCTGCGGTCAGCAATCCAATCATAACTGCCCGAACATCTGCCTACACAAGATTAGACGGGGGTTTGCCCTCCTCGATTCAATACTCCTACGATTCCCTCGACCGCGTGGTGCGGGTGACAAATCCCGACGGCACCTACAAATCCTTTACCTACCTCCACTGGGTCACGAACGCCACCGACGAGAATGGGCACGTCAAGGAATACGTCAAGGACGCCTATGGTCGCATCGTCGAAGTCAGGGAATACAACGGCGGCGACGTCTATTCGACGACGTACGATTACGACGCAGCCGACAACCTCTTAAAAATCACAGACCACGAAGGAAATGATTTCCTCTTTGAATACGATACTTTGGGGCGGAAGACAAAAATGGTGGATCCGGATCTTGGGGAGTGGTTGTACAGCTATGATGCTGCCGGGAACCTTGTGTGGCAGAGGGATGCCCGAGGAATTGAGTCTCAGTTCTTCTATGACGACCTGAATAGATTAACAGATGCTCATTATCCTACTCCCTCCAATAACATACACTACTTCTATGATCAACCGTTGAAGGGGACTTTGTCGTCTGTTTTAGTTGAAGGAGGATTAGGATTAGATTATCAATACGACCAAAGGCTTAGAAAAACAGGCGAGACCTGGAACACAGACGACGGCACCTGGATGCTTTCCTGGACATATGATTCAATGGACCGCCCGACGTCTTTCACGACCCCGCGGGAGACTATTTCCTACGTCTATAATGGACAGGGACTCATCGAGTCGGTTTCCGGCGTTATTCCAGACTTTGACTACGATCAATTCGGATCCGAAACCTCCCGAAATATAAATTGGTTCCACGCACAATGGAGGGAATATGATCCAATAAGTCATAGATTGAAGATATTGGAGTCGCCTGGAAACCAACTCTGGGAGTTGGGATATGATTCGGTTGGCAATATCGCATCATTGAATGAATTGATTGAAGGACTACATATTCTTTATCAATACGACGACCTCGACCGCTTGACGAGTGCGGTGAATACAGGTTCCTCCCCCTACAGTCGCTCATTCACCTATAGTCCGATAGGAAACATCCTCAGCGCAACCGAAGACGACTTGGCCATCAATTACCGCTACGGCGAGGGCGCAGGCCCCCATGCCGTGACGTCCCTGGATGGATGTAGTGGTTCAGTTCCTCCTGAATCTGGCACGTGGATGGTGTCCTCTCAAACGAATTGTGGAAAAAGCACTCTGGGGGTCGATGACATAGATATCCTGGTTGGAAACGGTCTGACACTGTCAGGTTCCTCTCTCAACGTGGACAATATCCTCCACGTCGACGGAACCCTATCGCTTAAGGAAACGGATGTGGGACTTGATTCCAGCGACGACCTTGAATATGACGCCAACGGGAATTTAGTGAAGGACGGCGACTTCTCGTATGTCTTTGACGATGCGAATAGGTTGGTCGAGGTCTACGATGGCGGGGATTTGGTTGCTCGTTATTCGTATATGCCGGACGGCATAAGGTTTTTAAAAGAATCCTACGATAATTCAAACGGGGTGACCAAGACGTACAGCATCGGGGACTCATTCGAGGTGAAGCTTCCCGTGGGGGGAGGAACTGAATTTACTACTTATTATCGGGGCAACGGGGAACTGTTGGCGAGGAAGGATAACGATAATTCCATGCACTACTACTTGAACGACCACTTGGGCGGCACGCATCTGGTGTTGAATGCCAACGGTGAAATTGAGGAGAGGACGACGTATTATCCCTTTGGAGGAGTACTCAGTGGAGGAGATTCGAGGTTCACATACACGGGGCAAGAAAGCGATAAAGAAACGGGACTGATGTACTACAAAGCAAGATACTACAATCCGAGTCTTAGAAGGTTCACACAGCCGGATACAATCATACAAGACTACTTCGACCCGCAAACGCTGAACAGGTATGCATACGTAAGGAATAATCCAATAAAAAATACTGATCCAACAGGAAATGTTTATTGGGGTGGAGTTTCAAAAAATCTTCCAAATGCTGTACGGGGTGTAATAATTGCTAACATAGGTCTAGCAATTGCCGGAGTTTCTGTTGCCGTTGATCCAATTTCTCCACCTGTAGGGATAGCAATCGGTGGAGTTGGTGCTGCAATATTCCTGGAAGGATTCACCGAAGCCACCATCTCATCATCTGCAACTGGACTTTCACTATTAGCCAATGAGAATGATCTAAGAATGCATCAACAAATCGACCAATTAAGTTCTCTTAGACATGTGCTGGGAATCGCTGCTTTAATCCGAAGTGATTTATCTGGAAATCCTATGGAGGATTCCTTTAAGTCCGCTGAAGAAATGAGTGCTTGGGTTGATAAGGTTCAAAGTCTAAATATTGATACTGGTGGGTCTCTTGACACAATTTCGGATTTGCTTGATGAACTCGACAAAATCCCAGATGAAAAGAAGACCGAAACATTAGAACGTATATCAGCCCAAGTAAGTGCAGTTTCAAAAAGGATTCAAGAGAAAATTGATACTGTAGAAGAAAAACCAGATGATAAAAAATAAAATGGCAAATGATGTAAAAGACCACCAAAATATCATAATCGAGACAAATAAACTGTCACGCATTATTAATCGATTATTTTATGCAATTGGATTTCTCCTCCTCTTTAATCTCTCATATTCTTTGTTTATCTCGTTTTTCAATGGTCTACAGTTTTGGAGTGTCGTGAATAATGGTGGTGTTTTGATTCTCCTCGTGGGAATCTATCTTTATATTCAGACCCTCGTACCCACAGCTTTTCACTTAACTGAAACTAGTTTTTGTATTGAAAAAAAATCCAGGAAAAAATGCATTGACATTGAAAAAATAACAGATGCGAGAATCAGGAATACAAACAAAGGAAAGACGATAATCATCTATTCGGATAAAGGCGAATTCTGCAAAATCCCATCAAATTGGGTTGAAGAAGCCGATAAATTTGGATTGATAGAAAAAAAATTGCTTCAATATGCAAAATCAAACTAAATCTATTCTAAAGATCACCGATGCCTGTATACACTCTAATGATGACCTCGAATACGACGCCAACGGCAACTTGATACGGGATGGCGAGTTTAGTTACGTGTTTGACGATGCGAATCATTTGGTGGATGTCTACGATGGTGGGGAGCTTATCGCTACTTATAAATATACTCCAGATGGAATACGTTACTTGAAAGAAACCTATGGTGATGGGGGAGTGACTAAGACATATTCGATGGGGGATATTTTTGAAGTTTAGATTTTTCAGTTTTCTTTAGTTTTGTTGCAGACGTATTCGGCTGTGTCTTTTGTTATTAGTAAGTTTTCAGCCATTATGTCTAGGTTATTTTTGATCCATCTTTGGATTTGGGTTGCGTTTTCTGGGAATTTTTCCTTGTATTGTGCTGTGAATTTTTCTGCGTTAAGGAATATTGGTTTACATTGGTCTATATGGCGTAATTCTAGTTCGTATTTTTCGGTTTCTCGGCTGCAGTTTCCAAGGCCTTCGATGTTGGCTTCTTTGGTTCTTATGTTTGATGCGTTGATGCAATCTTGCATAGAGTTTGAATAGTTGGCCCATTCGATTGATCGATTGTCTAGTTCTGGTTCGTCGAATTGGAATAGAATGTCTATTGTTGAGGTGGTCTCATCTGTTTTGTTAGTCTGATCTGGGATGTTCTCATTTGTCAGGCATCCTGCGAAAAAAAGCGCAGAGCAGATCAGTAATATAATGGCTCCATTAGAATCCATTTGCCACTATTGGAATTACATATTAAAAACGCTAGGTTTTCCACACCACTGGTCAATAAACTCGTGGAAAACCTGCGCCCTTAGAACACGATAGTGTTCTTGGGCCCAAGGTCAGCTTCGCTGACCTTAGGGTGTAACTACCGTCGGTCAAACTTAAAATGCTGCTGTTCTCTTTGACCGGCGGTAGTTTACATGGAGCATATCTAATAGCATTTTTTAATTGCCTGCTACCATAATGTTTTCTTACCCTCCCCGGGGCCGTGGGGTGCAGCGGATCGACCCTAAATCAATAACTAGTTTTGTCCGATCTGGCACTTTAAACATCTTACCCTAAGATTGTTCGTTGTTTAAAGTAGCTTGGCCCATCCTTCTATTGAATAATAAATGTGTATTTATTATCCTCTTACTATATGTTTCTTCCCCGTTCAGGGTGCTCGACCGGTAACTGATTCAATACCAAGTAAGGGAGACGCGAGGAAACCATAGGTTTCCTGCGCGCATCGACGAAGTCGATTGCGCACCCCTTTCTCATCGGGAAATTCCGATGGGGCCGTGGGGTAGCTTGGCCCATCCTTCCAGCTCGGGGATTCGTTGAGAAAAGTCGACCCAATAAAAGCGACTTACTCGGTGAAACGACATAGCTGGAAACTCGAGTTCAAATCTCGACGGCCCCATACAAACCTGTGTTCAAACGCTAGCGACCAAAGGTCGCTGCGCGCCAAAATCCCAAAAGGGATTTTGAGCGTCACAGCGGCCCCAATCATGGTCTCGAGTTCAAACGCTCAAGTTTCCGAAGGAAACTTGGCGGCCAAGAAACTCGAAGAGTTTCTTCGGCTCTAGACGGTCCCATTTAGTATTTTTTCCCATTTTGATATTTTTTTCATTGTTTGGTTTCCTTTCGGTAACCCTAAAGTTTTTTAATAAAGAATACTTAAATATAGTTGAGGACACAACTTATTAGATATACTTTTGTGTCCTCAAATATATTTGCGGTCATAAAGAGCATATCGGATTTGTTAAAAAAATTATGACCGCAACTATAGTTTGCATTAGATAAACTGCTAAAGAAAAGAGGTGTTAAATAAAATGTTAAGAGATGTTGGACGATACCATCAATTGGCTTGGGGCGGTGGACAAATTACCATTCCCAAGGAATTAGTTAAGGCTTTGAATCTGAGAAACAAGGACAAGATCTTTATCGAGTTCGACCCTAAAAAAAGGGAGATAAAGATCACAAAGCTGAACCCCTGAATTAGGGGTTTTTTACATTATTTCTTTTTCGTCTTCCTCCCTTTTTGGGTAGTCGACTATGATTGGGCCGAGTTCGACGACTTGGAGCTCTTGGTCGCAGTCAGGGCATATTAGCAAGTCTCCTTCTAGGAGTTCGGGGTTGGTTGGTATTTCGGCTCCGCAGTCAAGGCAGAATACGCATTTCCCGGACCTCTTCAATTTGGTTTTTTTAAGAATTTCTTTTTCTTCTTCTTTTAGTTTAAATTCGTCTTTCGTTTTTCCCTGTCCTTTTTTAGCCACATTAGACACCTTTTTGATTCAAAATCCCCTTAGTATATCTATTATCAGAGAGGGCAATCTATAAAAACGCGAGGTTTTCCACCGGTCTACACTATGAACGGCGTAGCCGTTCATGTGCGCAGGAAATCCAGAAGGATTTCCTAGCGTTGATCGGTGCAACGAAGAGCGAAGCTCTTCGTGCACATGGACACTCTAGTGTCCGTTGTGGTGTGGAAAACCTGCGTGTAACTACCACCGGTCAAACTCAAAATGCCACCGGTCTATTGACCGGTGGTAGTTTACACATTAAGGTTTCTTCATTGGACGCCGATTTATAGGATCAAAAAACAAACCTTCCGCACTAAAAGGCCCTATTTGTATGGCAGTTGAATTTTAGGTTCAATCCTATGTATTTTTTATATCTGTTCAATCATTTAACATGGTTGGAAATTCTGGACAGAAACAAGTGTTTTATCAGGAACGAAGGGCTTCGAATGCTTACTTAACCTACGCGATAAAAAAGGACTGTGTTGAGGTGGGTTGGTTTCCGCCGTATCACAGCATCCCCTTTCACTCTATCAAATCTGTTGAAAAAGGAGATAAAAAACCGGAAGCTTTTTTAAGATTCAACCTTGGATTGACCTCTGATAAATCTTCTTTTAAGGATGTTGTTGTCGTGGAGAAGAAGTCAGGCATCCTTCGGTTCGAGGGTTTTAAACCGAGGAAACCAGATGAATTTCTTAAGCTGTTAAATGATGCGATAACAGATTATTCTAGTAATTAAGGAAGCAGCGAGAAAGCAACCAGTGTCCAGCCGGAAAAGAAGGAGGTTTCTTGGAGTATTTCGCCGAGGTTTTCCGTTGAGGGGGAGGGGGAGTCAAACACCATCCAATCCGCTGAGCCATCAGTAACTCTTCCAATGGATGCAGGTTGACTTTCATTGTATGTCGTGTCTTGGGCAAATGTTTGTCCGCTAAAATACGAAATTGAATCGATCAGTCTATCACTTGAATCAAAAAGATATATGGTATCGTTTGAGTCGTTGATTGAGAAACCTAGAATTGTATCATTGAATACGATGTATGATTCTTGGCCTACAACGTTTCCAAGTCCGATGGAATAATTCTCTTGAGGATTTTCGTGGCCGAGGATCCAGTCCGTCAGGTTCTGGTCTGTTTGTCTTGTATTGAATAGTTCTATCCAATCGCTTCCATTTGCTGCGTTGGGCTCAAATTCATTTATGAGGGCGACCAGCTCAAGAGTCAAATTAAAATCTTTTGTTGAATTGATTTGGCTAGAGGTCGAATTTCGAAATATGTAATGGGCAACGGATATATTGTGTGGTGTGTGGTTCAAAAGGTATCCTGAGTTGTTCACTTCTTGTTCATAAACGCTAAACTGCGCGCTGCCTGGTTGCGAAGTCGTCTTGGATTGGACTGTCCCTAGAGAATTTGTTACATTCACATTTGCGCTTGACACGTTAAATCCCTGAAAATCCCGAACATATATGGTTGCCTCCCAGATCCCCACTATCTGCCCCAGGGTGTTGTTGATGAATGTGTTTGATTGTGCGAGCTGGGTGAAGTTGGTTTCTCCCCAGTATGATGGGAATGTGATGGCATATTCGGCGGCATCAATGAAGGTCGAATCAGATATCGTATATGATCCGTTCGTTATCTTGAGGGTGTCGGCTCCCTGAATAGTGCTGTTAGTGACAGTTATGTTTCCCTGACTTGTCATAAAAAATAGCGAGGCGTTTACCGAGGAGACTGTTGAGGAATCCGAAATGGTTAAATTTGAGCTCGGATCAACAGAAAGACCTAATTCAAGATCCCTTGTGCTGTTGAATAAAAGCGCACAATTTGAAAGTGAAAAAGATTCGCCGTTCAATGAGATGTTTTGGTTGATTACAATTGTGTCGTTGACGCAGTCTCCCACATAAACCAGTGTCCTATTTGCAGAGCTAGTGCCGTTGTTGGAAAAATTGTCTTGACATACTATGTTCCAGGAATATCGTCCGTTTACCAAGTCCCCCACAGAAAAATTGTTCAGTCTGAGATTCTGAACCGGGCTTGAATTTGATGTGTAGCTATCCCATGAACCTGTGAAGTTTCCCCATAGATTGCACCCCAATAATGGAGAGTCATCCGACACATTGTATGTGAAGACTACATTCCCAAGGATCTGCTCCAAATTATCTTCAGGATAATAAAGTGTGACTTCTGGCGCAGTCTCATCTTCATCAAAACCCAGTGTATAGTCTGCTTGATAGCTATAACTGCCTCCGCTCGAAAGTCCTGCAGCTACCAATATTATCTCATCGTAGGCTGAACCGAAGGAATTGGTGGTTTTTGATCCATCCTGAGCCGCGTCCAGGTTGACATCCCTCACTGCAGGGGGATTAATCGAGTCCGTTCTCACAATCCTCGCAGAAAAAAGCTTACTATCTAGTCCGTTAAATGAGACATTTAAATTGCTCCCGTTTCCGCTTCTAAACGCAATGTAATCTGCGGCCCAACTGTTCACCGAACCCGAACCGGTGGCTTGATAACTGCTCTTTTCAGCTTCAAAGTCAGGAGATGGATTGCTTGCTTCATACCCGTATCTGCCATCTGAAATCGAGGTGTCGTCCAAGATGTTTGCCACAACCCAATCTTTGAATACATCCTCGAATGTCTCGCTGTAGCCTTGGGCTGATAATGCGCTATTGACGCCATCTATCCCATCAAGTGAGTCATCCACTATTTGCTTAATGGTATTATTCCCGCCGTATTGTTCGGCCAAATAAAGGAAAAAAAGATATGATGCACCGTAGTCTTGTAAGCTTCCACTCCAAAGAATCAGGTTTGTATCAGGATTATTCTCAAAGTATAAAAGATGATAATATGGGTCTCCGTAACCATTTACCTGGTATGAATAGTCGCTTAGTCCTTCATTTACCCAGTCGTCTTCTGTGCTATCATAGTACCAGTGGATCAGGTGCTGGAACTCGTGGGCGACTGTGCCGTAAATGCTTGTACGCATACCTTCTTCGAAATATGAGTCTGTGTGGTTTAACGTGGGCTCCCAGCATTGTTGGTTTGAAGAACTCCAGCAGCCCCCACAAGAGACGGACGATGGCTCAGGCCTTCCGTTTTCAACTCCCGGGAAAGTGTCGACATAGACCATTTTCCGCTGATTGCTATGGGTTGATGTGCCTTCGTTCAGGCTATGGTAGTATCCTGCAACGTATCCTCCCCCGCAAAATCCGTCGCAGAAATCCCCATCGATATCTAAAAGAAGAATTGTGACATGAGAGTCTCCATCTGCACCAGTAGGTCTCTCATTACCGAATGCCTGCCTGTCTCTCCCGTATATGTCATTAATGCTTCCGTCTAAATCGAACTCAGAAACCAATAGGTTAACATCTTCCTGGGTGACATAGCCGAAATAGGTCACTCCATCATAAAAAACGTCGTGTCCACAGGGGTCAACGGTCTGGATGTAGACGTAGGCGTTATCTGTAACATTTACCAAGATGGCTTGCGTCGAAGCCCAGTATCCGTCGTCGACATTCCAAAAACTTCTGATATCCCCTGCTGATTCATCCAAAATGGAGACTGAGCCTGATCCAGGTCTTGTAAGCTCGATATATTCTTTTCCGCTTTCAACACCCAACGAATTCATCTCATCATCTAATGCATGAACAAATTCCTCAGGCCCAGGATAAGGAACTAGGTCGTGAAATTCTGCTGAGACTAACTGGGAAAAAAATACAAATGTGCAAGCTAAAACAATTATCCGGAGGGTAGAATTGTACGTCCACATACTGTTTATTACATTGATATAGACGTTAATAAAGAAGGCAGCGCCCTATTTTTTACTTCACGATATAATGGAGCACAACCACGTCTCCGAACTGCTGGATCCCCTCAAGCAATAACTGGATCTTTCGGTCCAAATCCTGGGTTAGAAAACATTCACCTCTGCCGATCATGATTGGTGCGATGACAATATAAATCTCATTGACGAGCCCCTCGTTTAACATTCTCCTCGTCACCTGACCTGAACCCTCCAATACAACCTTCTTCACTCCTTCGCGATAAAGAGTCCAAAGGAGATCATCCAAGGAGATCGCATGCAATCCTGCTGTTATAACTCGCACTTTTTCAGGATTGAATTTCTCAAGTTTTTCAACCCTGTTTTTAGGGGCTTCAGAGCACACAGCGATTATGGTGTCAGCATCGTTTCCTAAGATCGTGGCATTTAGAGGGCATACAGCCTTCGGATCGATGATTATTTGAACAGGTTTTTTAGCCGAAATCTCATGAGCCAAAAGGTCAGGGTCGTTTTCCAGAATCGTTTCCACCCCAACCATTATTCCATCTACTCTACCTCTTAGCTCAGCGACTCGATTAACTTCAAGTCTATTGGAAAAAACGAGCTCTTCCTTACTTTTCCCAACCCTTCCATCAACGCTTAAAGCAGAATTTAAGATAACATAAGGCCGCATCAGTTCACCCCAAGAAATATTAGCTTGAATTGTATAAAAACACATAGACCAAATGAACTCTAGGTAAACATTATGGAATCGGATTTTTGGGTCAAAGTCAAGATAGTATTTGACAGAGGACGAAGCTGGATAGGATATCTGACCTTCTTAATGATGGTCTTCGTAACGATCACCTCCATGAAAGAATACCCCTACTTTGCATTTCTCGCCGGTAGGTACTGGTTTTTTTTAGTGCTAGTATCAGGTGTAGCCCTGATATTCGTTTTAGGATACCTCGAATTGAGAACGTTTCACGTATACCAAAAAGAGCTAGAAATCTATTCACGAATCAATCCAGTCCAAAAGAAAGTATTCGAAAACCAGGAAAAGATACTCGAAAGGCTAGACAAACTTGAAAAGAAAAAATAGGTGGATAGAGAAACCGTAAGTTATATAAACTCATATACCTAAAATAGTAACATGGATGTGATTCATTTTCCCCGCCTGGACACAGTGTTGATGGTCGAGGAATTTATCCGTGACCACAGCGGCGAATACAAAAAGAAGAGCCTGTGGCAGCATCTCCCAAAGAAGATGATGTATCAGACTTACTGCGTAATCTTCGACTACCTCGAAAAATCAGGGAAAATAGCACAAGATAGAAAAAGCTATGTAGCATGGATATGGGACCCAGAGGTTGTCAGAAAGTATCTTAAAAAACCGCAGTTAGAGTGGAAAGGCTGAAATGAAATGCAGGATATTCTTTGCAGATGAAAAATTGAATGAATTATACGAATCCCTAAAAAACTCGCAGACAGAGGATAGGAAGCTATACAAGCGGATTTCTAGAGCATTAAAAGACATCAAGGAGGACTGCTTTTGCGGGATACAAATTCCTAAAAAACAAATTCCAAAAGACTATAAACAGAAATACAACGCCGAAAACCTCTGGAAATACAACCTCCCTAACGCATGGCGAATAATATACACAATCAAAAAAGACGAAGTCCAAATTATCTCCATCATCCTAGACTGGCTCGACCACACAAAATACGAAAGAAAATTCAAATACTAAGCTCTGTTCTCTCCTTTCTTTTATTCAACCTATCTCAATCAGTAATTGATCAGAAGTAAGTATTCAAGAAATAGAAAAAATGAAAAAATCCATTAAATTTAGTTACAAGTCTTATATTCTGAATGTTTCAATACCCATGGGTTTCATTTGTGCGTTACTAGTACTCTATAATAAAGATGATTATGGTTTTCTGCTTGTTATGTTGTTTGCATTGATAGTGTTTTTGCATTTGATAAAATTTATGCCT
>JBDREA010000169.1:0-4002 GCA_043820265.1 Candidatus Altarchaeota archaeon
AGAACGAAGATTTCCAGTTGCAGATGCAAAGGATTGGATGCTAATGCATTCAGATGGTAAGCTATATCATTTCAAAAACAGATTAACTCGAAATTATATAGGGGTAAATATAGACCCCACTTGGTTTAATTTAGCTGAACCAAACCCCCGCAATCCCCAAGGCAGTTACTATCATCCAAAAAGAGGATGGTACTAAATAAGGAGAACAAAAATGGCAAAGACTTACAGATCATTTAGTGAGGGGATCAGAACTGGGGGATTAGTCTTACCGACCAAAGGTTATAATCGACCTGATTCTTTTGTCGGGTCTCTTAAGTTCAAAAATCTTACAAAACAAGAAATAGCTGCTATCAGCCAACAAACGGAAAAAAAAAAGGAACTTGGCAAAAAACTTGGAGAACTTCGGGGTCAAATACTCCGAGTAGGACAAGAAGTTACCTCAAAAAATGTGGGTGGATTACGAAAAGAACATGCAGTTGAATGGCGCAAAAGATGCGCTGATCTTATGGATATCATAACAGATTTAAGGTACACTTATAAGTTTTCTGAAAATCCACTTAAACCGAGGGGTAATTATTATAACCGAGATAAAGGCTGGTACTAATGAGAACATTCAGCGAAAATATAAGCACGGGATCCTACAGATCTTATGGCGTTAGCAAACCAGTGGGCTGTCCGCCAAAAAAATCTGACAAGGAAAAAGAGCTGGAGCGGCAAATCAAAGTGTTAAAAGACCTGCTCATGTGGCCTTCGGTGAGCAAGGCGGTTAAGAAAGCGGCAGACGATTTGCTGAAACAGCTTCAGCAGAAACGGGAATATTCAGAGAATGTACGAGTGCCTCAAGGCAATTACTATCACTCAAGCAGAGGTTGGTATTAATGAAACCTTTTTCAGCAGGAATATCGACGGGCACAGGAGCGAAGTCAGGCGTAGTAAAGGCTCCGTTCTCAGGGCGTGCGGTGGGCAGTAATTCTGTGAGAGTCAAACTTCCGAGATCTTTTTCCACCCAGCTCAATAAAGACCTGGATAGATTTCAGGATTCGAAGTCCAGGCATCGGATGAAGAATATAGTCAAAAGTCTGATTAAAAAGAAAAAGCTCTCAGATATGCATCCTTACTACTTGGTTTCTGAGCTCATGAAAACTTTAGAGAAAGATTTCAGATACAAGTGGACGGATTCTGTTGTCAGCAATATTATAAGTGAACTTCAGGATGAGAAAACGACAAAAGAAACAAAAAGAACGGAAGCTGAACAAAGACGAGCTGCAGTTATTGAAAAGTTGAGAGATGCTGAACTTACAGATAGAGAGATCGAGCAGCTTCTTGCAGTAAAACCTTCTGATCAATACCTGATTACGTTGAGTGACTTTCTTGTCGGCAACAAAAAACTAACTCGACGTCGGATCATGTATATTCGCAAAGAGTATCCCTGGCATTCATGGAAAAGGGAAGAGATTCGAAAAACGCTCAGGGCCGGCGTTTTCGGTGAAAATTATCATTGTAGCGTGGGATGGTATTAATGAAACGAATGGCACTATTTTTGCTGATCTTTACACTCTTAGGCTGCAGCTTTCATTATTACAAAAGTGCTGCAGAGATCGATATATCTGCCGTCAAAAATCTGGTTATTATCAAAACGACCGGGATCGTAGAAAATTCTCAACAAAAGGTTGAACAGGTTGGGATAGGTATCCCCTTGAAAGATGGTTATATCCTATCACCGACTCATGTGACCAAAATTCCTCGTGTTACGATGGTGTCTACACCATTTGGATGTTTCTCGCTTGATCGAGAAATTGTTGATGAACATTATTTTGCTGATGGGCAGGAGATCGAACTGATCGGGAGACTCTACGATATTTCACTTTTCAAAGGTAATGTCAAAAAAGTTTTTCCATACAAGTTCGGTGATTCGAACAAATTGGAAATCGGCAGCAAAATTTTATTGATCGGCCGGTCACTAAATAAATCGTTCAACATAAAGACAGGCATCGTTTCTATGCCTGAATCTGCGCCTGTGGACTCAGATCCGTTTTTTCGATGTTTCCTTTCTGATAATGCAGTAAACCCTGGCGATAGCGGAGGCCCGGTGCTTGCCTATAGAAATAATCAACTAGAAATTGTAGGAATCCAAATTGGTAAGTTAAGTCATAGTAATTTCGAGTCTGAAGGCATGGGAGTGGTCTTTCATATTAATTCGGTACGGCTTGCCATACAGAAAATTTTGGGGAAAGAATGTTTTTAACCATGCGAGATCTTGAAAAATTATATATTCGTCCCTCGATAACATGGGAAGAAGCCCAGTAGATGAAAGAAGAAAAAAAGAGGTGTGAACGAATGTTGGAGATAATAAATCAAATTTTAAAGAAAAAGATTAGGAATGATCCGCAGAGTTAAATACAATTTTATCAATGGCAAATGGCTTTACATCTGGATTTGCAAAATCCATGGGGCTACGTCAAACAAGCCTAATAGATGTTCATGCTTAAAGGATAAACCGAGTTATGAAAGGTAGAGAAGGAGATTAAAATGGCACGAGTAAAATCATTTTCAGAATCGATTTCAACCGGCCGCTCACCAGGGCGAAGAGGAGTTAGTCACGGCACGCAGTTCATCGATTTCAATTTAAAGGCCAAAGAAGTGCAGGCAAGAATTCCTGGGATCACTTCAGATCGAATTCGTAATACCGTGAGTAAAGCCTGGAAGCACGACGAACTCGATGAAGTGGATACGCAGATCTTGAGAGTTTTTGGCAAGGTGGACTATCTGCCTCGGGCGGGATATGAGACTTCGAGGTTGCCGAAAGATTAACAGAAGGGAGACCAAAAAATGGCCAAATCATTTTCACAAACAATCAGTACAGGCAGTGGTGCATCCGGACGGGGTACATCCGGGAAGTTTTCGAAAAGTGTCTCTGTAAAATCCGGACTTGGTAAAGGAGTTGTAGCTCCTTTTTCCAGGGACATCAGTACGGGATCGACTCAAAAAAAAAGTAGTCCGGTAAAGTTCCAGGAGTCTCAGTGGGAGCGGATGCAAAAAAAGACCTGGGCTGCGACAATAAGCAGAATAAAATCTGCATTGTCATGGGCCTCAGACTCCAGAATTTCGAAGGCCATCGACAAAGCTGCTGCGCGGGAGTCCCTTGATTCGAATGACGGTAAGATATTGTCAATTGGCTGGCCGGCATTTTTTAACCCCAATGGGACACGGGATGGGAAACGAACGGATCTTGATCCGATTAATCTCTTTCCCGAAAGCGTGCAGGCAGCGGGCAGAGCAGCGCGGGGGAACAAAGGAGCGATGTCCAGTGGTGGGGGAAGATTGAGCAGAAAAAAAGATGAAAGAGTATAGGAGTCCATCATGTCAAGAATAAAATCGTTTTCAGAATCAATACAAACCGGTTCACGAGCTCCATATAGGGTCGCTCGATATGCGCAGGAGCAATCGCCTGAGCAAATTCGTGACACGATAATCAAAAGACGAATTCAAGCCCGGATGGAGGTAGATAAGACAGAGGCCGCGAGGTTACTACACCTCGCCAGGTTTTTTCCTATCAAACTCACTCCGAAAGAATTCAGAATATTGAAATCTATCCTTCCTCCCGGCGAAGAAAAAGCAATGGAGGCGAAGCTGGCCGAGCAGAAAGCCAAGGCTGCGAAGAAAAAGGCGGGACCAAAACGCGGAGGTTCGTTGATTTTAACCAGTGTTGAAGTAAATAAATTGCGAGATGCTGGTTATACGACTGACAAGATCAAAAAAATCGCCGAGCTTGCAAAGAAAGGACCTACCGAAGGAGATATACGATTCATTAATCCGAAAGATTTTGAGAAAGGAACCGATGAGTGGAAAGTTATAACAGCACTCGGATTCGTGGACATAGATGAAGATGGCAATATGTCTAAGGTATTTTTGCCTGTGCTGTTCGCAGAGTCGAATGTGGCTTTGCGGGGGAATTATTACCATAAGGATAGAGGCTGGTACTAAGATGCCCAAATCCTTCTC
>JBDREA010000170.1:0-2338 GCA_043820265.1 Candidatus Altarchaeota archaeon
AGTCCACATCTTAAACATCTATGGGGAAGAGATTTCCACAATCTCGCCTGGGGTGGGAATTTCGTCTACACCCGCTGTTTTTGACTATAACGCCGATGGACAATCAGAGATCATTATCGCAACAAAGGACAACAGAGTGTATTTATACGATAAGGACGGCGACCAGATATGGATGTATCAGTCAAAAGACCCCATAGCTTTCTCTCCGGTGCTCGTTTATGAGCTTATCGAAGAAGACGACCCACTCATCATCGTGGGGGATGTAGTATTGGATTTTTCCGGCACAAGAAGGACTAAGAATCTAAAACAATCGATTACAAGAGAATTTTTGATGGACAAGGGGATAGGATACATTGACAGCTCAGATGGGTATATCGTAGCCGATTTGAACAACGACGGAAGATTTCAGACCAATGTCAAACCCGAGAAGGGGGGGGAAGTTCTAGGTAATCTTTTCGGCGGAGAAAACTATGCCATACCCACTGTAGGCGACGTAACAGGTGACGGCCAAAAAGAAGTAGTTTATTGGGGTCAAAAACCCCTGGGTGAAATCGGAGCCGGAATAGATTTTGGGGGTCAAATCAGAAACGACGACTTTATTTACCTGCTTTCAAACAAATTGGAGGAGATCTGGAAATACACTATTCCAAGGATTAATGGGGCCTCTCTAGCGGACCTCTACGGCGACGACAGATTGGAGATAGTTATTGGATCAGAGAAAGGCGTAATATACATACTTAATCCCTCAGGAAGCGCAGATTGGCACCTAAAGCTTGAAGGAGGAATCTCGCATCCGCCTGCCATCGCGGACTTGGACGGGGACGGAAACCCAGAGATATTGGTCTCAACGAACGCGAACACCTTGTATGTGATTGGGGGAAACAAGTTTGTCAAGCCCACCACGACTTCAAGTCTAATCTTCACAACCTCCACCTCGACTTCGAGCACATCCACTTCGTCAACATCGACAACCTCAACTTTTGTATTTACTTCGACAGTGTACACTGCTACTGAGACCTCAGTAACCCAAGAAGAAAACATCCAAGATGTCGTTGAGAACCTGCTCATTCCCGGGCTGATAATCATAATCTTTTTCCTTCTCGTTCTCTTCTTCAAATGGCCCAAGTCGAAGAAAAAACCGCCTTCCAAACTTGAAAAAGCGGGCTTCCGAAAAAAAGACCTTGAAGAGTCGGTACCCCCTTCAAATCCATACCACTTCAAACCGTGAAGGCTTAACAAACAAAGAATTTCTGCTTGTTTACAACAAAGTTTCTAGTACGTTAAAAACGTATCCAATGAAAACTATCCCGGCACCTACAATACCAAAAAACAATAGAATCAACCGGATCTTCATAGCCCTCCTTAAAATCACAGCCTCAGGAAGACTAAGAGAGGCTGTGGCCATCATGAACGCCAATGCAGTCCCAAGTGGTACCCCCTTCTGAAACAACACAACCGCGATGGGAACTACTGCAATACAGTTCGCATAAATCGGTATGCCCACAATTGTAGCAAGCGGGACCGACAATATCCCTGTCGAATTAATTACTTTGTGAATCCACTCCTCCGGGACAAATCCATGTATGAAAGCGCCAACACCCACACCAACCAGAACCCAAATCCAAAGCTTTTTCACGATCGAAGACGCCTCATTTACCCCATAGGAAATGCGGGAGCCCATACCTTTTATCTCTTTAGCCCCCTGTTTTCCCTCTTCTGCCACAATATCCTCTACCAAATGCTTCTCCCAGTTAAATGCATCACTAAGGAACCCAGCAGTTATGCCAAGCGCCAGGCCGAATAATATATAGGCGACAGTTATTTTCCACCCAAAAAAAGAGAGCATAAGTATTGCCAGGTATTCGTTTAGTAGAGGAGAGGTCACTAAAAAGGCGAAAGCAGCGCCAAGTGGGATTCCCGCCCTGATAAAGCTTATGAAAATCGGGATGGACGAACAACTACAAAATGGAGTGAGGGCTCCAAATCCAGAGGCCGCAAAATATGTCACAAGTCGATTTTTCCCGGCCATCCAATCCTTGACTTTATCTTGTGAAATGAAAGTTCGGACTACACCTATGGCAAAGACCATGACATAAAGGAGAAATATTATCTTTATTGAATCATATACGAAAAAATTGACTGCTGACCCCATAAGTGAATCAGAAGACAAACCCAAAATCGAATAAGTCAGCCAATCAGAAAACCATTTGATCATTATTTATCTGAGCAGTCCTTGCCATTTGACTCACAGCAGCAGCAAGACTTCTTTTTCGAATCCTTTTCGAGTTTTCCGTCGACTTTGTCGAGTATCTTTGAGATAAATCCTTTTTTTTCTTTT
>JBDREA010000171.1:0-10691 GCA_043820265.1 Candidatus Altarchaeota archaeon
GGTATTGTATGAAGGGCAATTGCACTTCGATGCTGTGTTCGCTTCTGTGGGCGAGGAGGTCGGCTTCGATGAGCGAGGTCTGGGAGTATATCTCTTTTGCGAGGTCGCCGTCTATTTTGGCATCGCCTAGGGGCGTCCTCCAGATTCCCTCGTGCATTATCGAGAAATCCGGCCCGTATCCCGTGTGGTTTGGACCTAGGATTATGTAGGTGTCTGCTGGCAGAGCGTGTGTGTATACCTTGCCTGCAACCCCTCCAGAGTAGACGTAGCCTGCGTGGGGGCAGATTAATGCTCGGCAAACCCTTTTTTCCCCCACTTTAGGGATAAGCTCCTGCAGCTGCCGTTGGAGTTGTAGCGGGTCGCCCGGGTAAAAGGCCCCTGCCACGGCCGGTGGACGTATCATTTTTCTTTGTTCGCTATTTTTATTAGTTGGTTATAAATGCTTTTTTAGTTTTTATTTTGGAGGATCAAGCTATGGCACATATTCCAGTGGCTCCGGTTGAAAGGATCATCAGAGACATTGATCCCGATATCAGGGTCAGTACGTCTGCCGCGGAAGTCTTGAGAGACGTCTTAGAGGAGCGCGCGCTAGAGGTTGCAAAAAAAGCGGTCCAGTATGCAAGGCATGCTCGAAGAAAGACTGTTAAGCCGGAAGATATTGAGTTGGCAAAATAATTTTTTAGTTTGAGTTTATGTTTTCGGAACTTAAGGGTGATTTTTGTATTTGGAATTTTGGGTTATATTGCTGGCAATATGAGGTTGTACCCGATATTTTTTCCTGGTTTGTGCATTTTCCGAAGTAGGTGTTGATGCTCACCCATTGGGTGCAGTTTTGGCAGGTGTAGACGGTTTTTTTTTCTTCCATGTTCTTTTTTGGGAATTTATGCTATATAAATCACATATATGGATGATTGTGCACAAAATAGATAACCGTGATCGAATAAGCCGATTTGGATAATAAAATATCTCATTTTTATAGATGCAATATCAAAACGTTCTCGTTGGTATTTTTTTGGGGGGTTGAGTATATGCCTAAGAAAGCAGATTTGGGGGCCGATGCAAATGGGGTAATCTTCCCCATACTTCTTGAAAAAGCAAATGATGCGATCGCAATTATTCAGGGGGAAAAATTCCGGTTCGTAAACAATAAAATAGCATCCATTTTGGGTTACACAAAAAAGGAGCTTATAGACACGGATTTTTCCAAGGTCCTAGATCTTGAAAGTAAAAAGATAGTTAATACGAGGTACATGTCCAGACTGAAAGGTGAAGAGGTGCCCGAAACCTATGAGATAAAATGGTCTGGAAAAAACGGCAAATTCGGCTACGCTGACATAAGCCCGACAGTATTCGACTACAAAGGCAAAAAAGCAATTCTTTTGATTGCACGGGACACGACCCAAAAAAAATACGCCATTGAGGCTCTTAAAAAGAGCACAGAAGAATACGAGACTATCCTGAAAAATACAAGAGACATCATTTACACAACAGATCCAAAAGGGGTGATAACTTATGTCAGCCCCCAGGTTTCGTCCATCTTCGAATTCGAACCAGTAGAGGTCATTGGACGTCCAATATTTGAATTCGTACATCCAAATGATATTTCCGAAGTCATGGCAGACTTCCAGAAAACAATTATAGGTGGGGCGGAATTCCCGATAAGATTCCGGATCATTGGGAAAACGGGAAATCATGTATTCGTCGAAAACCTGGGGAAAGCTATAAAATGTGACAACAAGGTTGTCGGCGTAACTGGTGTCATCCGTGATGTCACGCCCCAGGAAAAGGCTGAAAGACAAAAAGATGAGACAGAATACAAATATCAGACTCTGCTTCAGAACATTCGGGATGGTGTGTACACTCTCGATCCAAATGGATTATTCACTTACGTAAACGATGTTATCGTGAGAAGGTCTGGACATTCAAAAAATTGGTTCAGAAAGAAGTCGTTTTTTGACTTTGTGAGAAAAGAGTTCAGGGATGCAGCAAAAGAAAATTTTGATGCTATCATGCAAGGCGATACCCAGCCCCCGTTTCAAGCGGCATATGACACTGCAGACGGCAATATTTTGTGGATTGAAATCAATACGAAATCCTTGTTGTCGGATGGAAAGATCCATGGATTGATCGGTGTCTCAAGAAACATTACAGAAAGGAAAAAAGCTGAAGAGTCCTTAAGCGAATCAGAGGCTAATTTTCGAGCTCTCGCCACCAACGCGAAAGACGGAATCGTCATCTTGATTGGAAAAGGAGTGATTACGTACGCCAACAAAGAAGCTTCAAAAATATCGGGATACCGTTTGGAGGAATTAATCAACAAGAGGATAGCAGATATCTTCCACCCAGACGAAATGGAGATTGTGACAGCTAACTATGAAAAAAGAATCGAGGGAAAATCTGTCCCATCGGCATATGAATCACGGATTATTAGAAAAGACGGCAAAACATTGGCAGTTGAAGTATCTGACGCAAAGACTATTTGGCATGGCGGCCCGGCTGACCTGATAATAGTTAGAGACATCAGCGAGCGAAAAAAGGCCGAGGAAAAGCTGAAAAAGGAAATACAGTTCAGCAACACCCTAGTCCAGGCTTCACCTACGTTCTTTGTTGCAGTCGATAAAGATGGCAAAACCCTGATGATGAACAAAGCCATGCTTAATGCTTTAGGGTACTCTCCCTTCGAGGTTGTGGGCTCAGATTATCTATCGACATTCGTTGCTGAACATGACCGAGAACTTGTGAACAAAATTTTTGAGGATAGGAGGAAATCTAGAGTACCAACCCTGCACGAATCGACTGTACTGAAAAAAAACGGGGAGAAACTGCTTTTAGAATGGCATGGAACACAAGTTAGAAAAGCCAACGGAGAATTAGAGTTCACATTTGGAGTCGGCATAGACATCACAGAAAGAAGAAAGCAGGAGGAAGAGATCCAAGCACTAAACGAATACAATCAAAACTTGATCAGGGATTCTCCTGTTGGAATATTTACCACAGACAAGGAGGGTTTTGTTACTTCAGCTAATCTAAGCCTTATTGAGATACTTGGGAGTCCAGGAGAGGAGAAAACCAAGCAATTCAATATCTTGGAGATGGAGTCAATAAAGAAGGCTGGAGTCCAGGAACTATTTCTTCGAGTGCTGATGCAGGGTGAAAAAATCGCTGTAAGAAGCATTCCCTATCAATCATATTGGGGTAAAAAGACAACCATATCAATACGCTCCGGACCCCTTTATGATTCTGAAAAAAAAATCTCGGGATTGCTGGGGATAGTAGAGGATTTGTCTGAGAAAAGGAGGCTTGAAGAAAAGATCACAAGATTCGAGAAGAAAAGAATCCCCCTAACATTAAAAGAGCAAAAAGTCTTTTATAGCCTATCCCTTAATCCCACCTTTAACGACCGCGAACTCTCAGAAGTTATCGGCATTGAGCGTTCAACCATCACTGCTGTGAGAAACAGGCTATTGAGCCGGGGATTTTATACTCGGATAAATGCCCCCTCATTCCGACAGATAGGCTGTAGCACACTATCCATCATCCAAGCCAGATATCGAAGCGACACAACATACGAGGAAAGGGAGAAAACGGTGTCCCAAGAGATATTGGAAGAATCACCGGGTTTGTTTTTTTCTTACATCACAGATCGTGAGGAATTCATGGCGATTTGCTCTTCAAATCAGAAAGAATTCGATGAAACATTCAGCCGAATCAACGAAGTCTTAAAGGAAAAGGGATTCTATGAAGAACAGCCCAATATCTCTCATTTTTCATTGGATCACCCTGACACGAGATTCGAATATGATGCAAGTCGTCTCATTGGACAAGTGCTCGGAGTGAAAAAACAAGGTTCCCCGGCACCCCCTGGTATGGGACGTAAAAAACTGACTAACAAAGAGAGGATAATATTTCAGACGATGATCGACTTCCCCAGATTCAATAACACACAAATTGCCTCAAAAATCAATGTGAGCCGGAGGAAAGTCTCTCAATCAAAAAAGAAACTCTTTGACAACGACCTCATGACATCTCTTGTGATCCCAGATATGGGTTTTCTGGGGATAGAGATATTGGTCTTCTGCCAATTTTCCTTCAATCAGAACCTGGCGGAAGGAAAAGTCAATGAATCAGTGGCCACTTTATTAGAGAATCTTCCGTTTTTCTCAAAAATAAACAATAAATCAGATTTCATAGGGTTGATGGGATTTTCAGATTACACATCTTATAAATCGGCTTTTGAAAAGGTGTTTAGCAAGTTAATGGCTGAGAGAGTCGTACTCGGCGAACCAAAAGTCATCGTTTTCCCTATTGAAGGGATTAAATATTACAAACTCGACTTTTCCCATTTAGTCAGAAAAAAACTGAATGAACATCATATTAGCTGAATATAACACCTAAGCATTTATACTTGTACAGCGTATATAATTTCTAGTAGTAGAGGTGGGGTGGTCTTTTGATCGATAACTGTTCCTTTTTTCACACAAAAACTGGGGTTTGTACCCATACCGCTCATGGCCAATGTAATTATTCTCTTTTTTATTGCTGCAATTTATGCGACCGATGCGGTATGGTATGCAACATCCATCCAAACAAGATTATTTACGAATCAAAAAAAATCATCAAAAAAGTATCGGCACCTGAAATATCCCCTAACTAATTTATTATCTAACAAGAGTGCAGGTCGGCTCAACTTCGACGACTGTAAGTATCCAGTAGGGAGCCTCGTAGTGCTGTTTGCCGTTTAAGTCTATCCAGGTCTCCCCCTCGTGTTTCTCAAGTTCGAAGTCTATCTTGAATTGTTTTTTGATATATCTGGTGATCACTCCTTTTTCATCCAGATCGGGGGCAGTGTAGGATCCTCCGCAGTAATAGTTATTTAGGACTTCTCCAGTGTACTGGCCGTACCGACACCATCCATTGAGGGTTTTTTTGGTATTTGATGCGGATGGACTCACCATGTCATCTAAGAATATCAGCGAAAGCGGCCTCAGTACATTTTCCCAGGACAAGGTCGGACTTACCTTAATCTTCTCCCCTTCATCCACAATATTACAGGGATTGATGTATACTGGCGGAGGCGGCCCACTTGAACCTGAAAGGCAGCCAGCAACGAACAAGACAGAAAGTATTGATGATATTAACAATATTCTTTTCAAGTCCATAGTATGATAAAATATTCTTTTTTAGATATTTAAAGTCGAAGAGATAATTTCTTAGTCTACCATGACTGTGTCTTACGCCGAGCGAATCGAGAGGATCCCCCCTTACCTATTCGCTAAGATAGATGCTGCGATCGCCGAAAAAAAGTCTCAGGGAGTTGACGTCATCAGCTTGGGCGTGGGGGACCCGGACCTCCCAACCCCAAAAAATATCGTTGCGGCACTTAATCAAGCAGCCAAAGACCCCGTCAATCACCAATACCCCAACTACGACGGTTTATCGTCTTTTCGCAAGGCAGTCGCAGACTGGTATCTCAGCAGGTTTTCGGTCGAATTGAATCCGAAAAACGAGGTTTTAACCCTCATCGGAAGCAAGGAAGGTATCGGTCACACCCCTCTTGCATTCATCAACCGGGGAGACGTTGTCTTATATACTGACCCAGGTTATCCGGTCTATAACATCGCGACGATATTGGCCGACGGAAATCCTGTCCCAGTCCCACTGCTTGAAGAAAACGATTTTTTACCCGATCTTGAGGCGATTCCCAGAGATATTTTAAAGAAGGCAAAACTCTTCTTTTTGAACTACCCCAACAATCCGACGGCGGCGACAGCAGATAAAGGATTCTTCGCAGAGGTTGTTGAGTTCGCCCGAGAAAACGATATAATTATCTGCCACGACGCCCCTTACACTGAACTCTCATTTGACGGATATGAGGCTCCGAGTTTTATGGAAGTGGATGGGGCAAAGGATGTGGGCGTAGAATTTCATTCGCTTTCGAAGACATACAACATGACAGGTTGGAGGTTAGGTTTCGTGGTTGGAAATCCAGACGTCATATCGGGAATCGGAAAGGTCAAACAAAACATCGACTCAGGAGCCTTCAACGCAGTTCAATATGCCGGAATCGAGGCCTTAAGTGGCCCCCAGGATAAAGCCAAAAAGAATGTGAAGATTTTCCAGGAGAGGCGAGACGTCCTTGTTTCTGGTTTGAAGGCTATCGGATGGGATGTGCCCACACCAAAGGCCACATTCTATGTATGGGCAAAGATACCGACAGACGAAAAATCAATCCCCTTCGCCAAAAAGATCCTCGACGAAGCAGGAGTCGTAGTAACACCGGGAGTCGGATTCGGAGACTCAGGCGAAGGATACGTGAGATTCAGCTTCACAGTCGAAAAAGAAAGGATAGAGGAAGCAGTGGAAAGGATAGAGAAGGCAGGGATAATCTGATTTGTGATTATTACCCTGATTACTTTGGAGATGGCGCTTAAGCTTACCTAAAAGAAAACAAAAAAAAGAAAAATAGAAAAAATGTCTTATCCGAAGAGGCTCGCCAATCCACTGGCTGCTTCGTCTTCTGAGACTTTTTCTTCTTCCTTGGGTTCTTCCTTCTTTTGCTCAGCGGCTGCTTCTCCTCCCGCAGCAGGGGCGGCTGGTGCAGCGCGACTGGGGCGGCTTTACTGATTGCCTCCTCGATGTCCACTCCATCTAAAGAGGCCACTACAGCTTTGAGCTGGGCTTCCTCTGCCTTGACTCCCGCAGCAGTCATAACCTTTTTTAAGTTGGCCTCGTTGACTTCCTGGCCGGCTGAATGCAAAAGCATAACGCCATACACATACTCCATTTCTCTTCACCTATAGTATATTTGATCTAATTGATCGCGAAAACGCGTAGGAATATATAGTTGAGGACACAACCCTTTAAATATCATCTTGTGTCCTCAAGTATATTTGCGATCATAACTCACATTCATATCATCTAAAAAGATATGATCGCAACTATAATATGACAGTATCCTTTAAAAACAAATCCTTTGCATGAGGATGTTCTGCGCTGGGGTTGGCTCGCTAAAATCCGCTTTTGGCGGATTTTGCGCACCGGTAGACCGTAGGTCTACCGCGTGTAGTCTTCATCCTCAATGGGAGGGCATCACTCCTCCAACAGAACCTTTTGGGTTCCTCGTCGGCTAAGGGCCGTTTCAGCGCAGTGTTGCCTTACCCCTTGCTCCGCGCTTCATATATTCGGCGTGGTCTTCGCGGGCAGGCATTACAACTTTGGGAATTCATCAAATAAAAACGTATCTTTTTAGGAACGTCCTCCAATCATTTTCTTTATGAATGAAATTGAAGCTTTTTTGGATTCTATTGAGTTCGAAAACGATTTTGTCGAAAATTTGGTGGGAATATATTCTCAGGCAGATTCCGGAAATGAAAATTTAAGTGATTCCTTCTCTGATGCGAGCCGACTTTACATGAAATCCGCAGAAGACCTAGCCAGAGACTGGGATGTTGTGTTGAAGTTGCTCGTAGGCGAAAACAAGCTGAAGCTGGTTTCGCAGTTGAAGGGATTTCTCTCTCTTCTAAAGGACTTAGTAGGTCAATTTGAAGAAGCCTGCGATGGAAAGGGGCTTCGATCCATCAAAGACGACGAGATTTTTTCGCTTCTTCAAACTGAGTTTTCCCTTGCAAAAAAGTTCTCTGGCTTTCATTCTAGGATTTCTGCGTTTCTCGACGAACTGACGGTTGGAAAGATCGAGTCGGCGATTGAAAGGCAAAGACGGTTCGAGAAGGATTTGAAGGGGATAAACGAGGCTTTGGAGGAAAGAAACCGGTTTCTTTGCTAACGAAAAAAGATTCACTCCATGTAGATTCCAGGTTTTCCGGGTAATGCGAATCGGGCCTTGTTTTCCGGGTCATAGCTGGGTTTCGCTTGGATTTGGAATTTTAACGGGAATTCTTTTTCAAAGAAATCTTTGGCATCTGATAATGCTTTCTCTTCTTGGGCTTTCGAGAGGATGGTTTTTGGGATCTGGTCTTTTCTGGTCTGCATCAGTTTAGCAGCATCCTTTCCGTGCTCTTTGATTTCCGGGTCTGCCATCGCATCCTTTATCTGCTTTCCTTCGATTATGTATTTATAGACCTTTCTTTTCCAATCGGCAGAAAGGTAAAGGTGAACCTTCTTCGGCTTCGACTTTATCACGTTTAAGATGTTTTGTAGGTCTTCACGGGTTGCAAGAACAAAGTCTTCTTTGGCTTCGTCTTTCAAATTAATCTTTTTCTCGTCTGCCTTGGGGTAGGGTGCATTTGATACGAATCCGCTGCTGCCGAGTTTCTCCCAGAGTTCTTCGCAGATGAACGGGGTGAAGGGGGTCATAAGGCGCACCCAAGTGTGGGCGAGCTCGTTTAGAAGCGCCTCGTTTGGCGAGCTGGTCCTTCTGAGATACCAGTTAACATCACCCAATAGTCCGTAGAATCCCACTTGTATTGCTTTTCTTGTCTGGAATTGCTCAAGTGATTCTGTCACTTCCTTGATTACACGGTTGAATTTGCTTTGAAGCCACAGGTCGAGGTCTGAAAACTCTTTTTTTGTTACCTTCTTTAATTTGAATTTCTCAACCAATGAAGAGAACTGATTTAGTTTTCTGCCCGTGTTCTCGACGAGGTTGTCCCTCCAGTCAAAGTCCTGCCAGGGCTCGGCGTTGGCCATCAAAAAGAGCCTTACGACGTCGGCCCCGTATTTTTCGACCGCATCCTTTACTATAACGACGTTCCCCTTTGAGGAGCTCATCTTTTCCCCGTTCATAAGTCCCATCCCAAAGCTTGCGATGCCTTTCGGCCACTTGTCGAAGGGGAACAATGCCACGTGGTGGTAGAGCATGAAAGTCAGGTGGTTCTGGATAAGTTCAAGAGCGGAGCATCGCCAGTTCTGCGGATACCAGTAGTCAAAGGAATCTTTTATTTCAGTGAGTTTCTCTTTTTTAATTCCCGTCGCTTTTTCGACTTCTTCGATTGTTCCTTCGTTTCGAAATACAAAGTTGAAGAACTCGATGGGAAGTTGTTCTGGTTTCAAATCTTTTATCAGGTGGGAAATCGTGTAGTAAGCCATGTAGATGGTCGAATCGGAAAGCGGTTCGATCATGAATCTGTCATCGAAGGGAAGCCTCGTACCCAACCCGTAGTTTCTGATGCACGGCCACTCCCTGAGCCAATCCACAGTGTTTTCGTAGTCCTGTTTGGTGCGCTCGGGGATGCAGGACAGGTTTGCGATGGCTCCCCTCACCATCTCCTTCCAGTCCTCGTTTCCGTAGGACAAAAACCAGGACTCCGCCATTGCGACTACGACCTTCGCACCACAGCGACAGGTCACTTTTTCAGAGAACTCCTTCATGGAGGACGCCTTCCCCTCGTCTATGAGCCACTGCTTCACCTTGTCTTTGGCCCTTGCCACCGCCATCTTGGCGTAGGCACCGCAGTTTTCGTTCATCACTCCTGCGTGAAATCCGGCTTTATAGATTATCTTTGTGGCTTCCTCAAGCTTCTCTGTGTCGAGCTGGTTTTTTATCCCCATCTTTTTCACGATCTCGATGGCTGCGTAGTCTCCGTATTCCTCAGTCTTTATGATGGGGATGACTTCGATCTTTTTTATGTCTTCCCAGTTCAGGCCGTGCTTTTCACACAGGGACTTGCTTTTTTGAAGATCAAGCAACGCTATGTAGTCGTATGGTGCGTCAGAGGGGACGGATGTAACCAGTCCTGTGCCGATGTCCGGGTCTGGGAAATCGCTTGGGAGGATGGGGATAACTCTGTCGATTCCCGGCGCAGTGCAGGATTTTCCTATGAGTTCAGTTCCCTTTATATTTCCCTTGATTTTGACTTTTCTATCCTGAAACGCGAGTTTGTCTGCGCATTCTTGACTTATGATCCAGCTCTCGCCTTCGACGTCTGCTTTGACGTAGGTGATCTTTGGATTCACCCACATATTTGTCTGGCCGAAAACTGTCTCAGGCCTGAGTGTTGCAGCTATTATTAATTCTTTCCCAAACTGGAATTTCAGCAGAGTGAACTCCTGGATCTCTGCCTCGGTCCCCTCTAGGAGGTCGTGGGTTGTCACAGGATTCTTCTCGACTGTGCAATATTTTACGGGATGAAGCCCCTCCTTTAATAGCCCCCGGGAGTGCAGTGTCTTATACTGCCAGGTTATGAATTGGTTGTAGTTTTTGTCGTTGGTCGTGAACTGTCTTCGCCAATCGATGCTGTAGCCCAGCTTCTTCATGTATTTTCGGTAGTGGTTTTTGATGAAGTATTGGGCGTAGCCCATGGGATCAGTCATCTCTTTTAGCTCGGCGTCTGTTAGCCCGTAGACTTCACGCATGATCTTTATTTGTTTTTCTTCACCGTCTTTCAGCCTCTGAACTGCTCCGATGATGGGTGTGCCTGTGACGTGCCAGGCCATTGGAAAGAGTACGTTGAATCCCTGCATCCTTTTGAATCTGCAGATGACGTCGGGGACAGTGTAGGTCCGGGCGTGGCCTATGTGCATCGTCCCAGAAGGATATGGGTAGGCGACTGTGAGGTAGAAGCTTTCCTTTTTTTCGTCTGGATCGGATTCGAACGCTGACTCGCTCTCCCAGCGACTCAACCACTTCTCCTCAATCTCCTTAAACGATGCATCCTCAGATTTCATTTTTTCAAGTGAAAAGAAACGAATTGTATTAGCAGTCTGAGCTTTATAAAAAGTTTTGGCTATTTTTT
>JBDREA010000172.1:0-2068 GCA_043820265.1 Candidatus Altarchaeota archaeon
GTTTTGGGCGTGGATCGAAGGAAGAACCGACTGGGAACAAGACGCTCTATGACCCAACCAGTAGGGTTCCGCAACCGGAGGCGGGGAAGCGACAGCTCCCGCCCCGTCCTATGAAAAAACCACCGTCTCGTTATTCCGAGAGAAACGACCAAGATACCGGTCCCAGCAGGTGTTTCCTAATTCCTCATGATCTTTATTGAATCCGCAAAGTGAAGGGGGACAAGACTTTCCACTTGGCTGTCGATCATTTGAATCCATTTCTCATTTTCGTTGGTGACTTCAAGGTCATGGAGTAGAAGGATCAAAAAAGGAGACGGTTTAACCATGGTGACGAGGAGTCATGCTCGAAGGCAGGTTTCTAACAGATGCTGCGATTTAATCTTTTCAAACCATTCGTTGAGTTGGGATTCATCCTCCAAAATCTGATTCACAATATCCTGCTGGTAATGTTCTGGCTTCATTCGAACTTTAATTTTTATATTAAAATTTTTATTCAAAGTGTGGTGGATAATAACCCCCACAACTGCGCTGTATGGACAGAGTGGTCCTCCAACCGTATAGAAGACTTGAATTCCATCTTCACTAATTTCGATATCCTCCTCCCGGACGAATCCCATTTCAACAATGCTTCGATCTTTTAGGTCAGGATCAAGAATATGGTCAAGAATTTTTAAAACTTCTTTTTTGGTCATCAGGTCCCTCTTCAGTGAAATACCATACTCCTTTTTGACAAGGTTAGGCATCCAAGCCCTTGCCACACCCTGTACAATACTCCGCCTCCATGGGGTTATCCAGGTCGCATACAGGACAGTAGCATTTTTTGACCGGATTCGGAGGAACCCGCCCAGTTTGACGGACCTGATAATCCTCGATCGCTTTGCGTAATGCATCCGCTCCCAAGTTGGAACAATGTAGCTTCTGCTTGGGGAGACCCTCTAAAGCTTCAGCCACCATCTGGTTGGTGATCTTCGATGCTTCTGCCAACGTTTTCCCTTTGGCCATCTCGCTGACCATACTGGAGACAGCAATGGCCGCCCCGCATCCGAATGTCTGAAATTTTACGTCTTCAATCACGTTTTCTTTTACTTTTATATAGAAGGTCATCATATCTCCGCAGACTGGATTGCCTACCTCTCCAACCCCATCTGCATTTTCAATCATCCCAACATTTCTTGGATTTTTAAAATGCTCCATGACCTTTTCACTATACATTTTCATGCTCCTTCTGATTTACAACCTCATTTTTTTATCCATGATTGGGTCTGCTTTTGCCTTTATTCCTCTGCGATTCTCCCTTTTTGTTTACAGGGCTGCTTCAGTTTTTTTAGTCATTGCTTTTCGATATACTGGAGACATGTTTCGCAGTCTTTCTACGATTGGTGGAAGGGTCTCAAGAATTTGATCCACATCCTTCTCCTGATTCTGCATGCCAAAACTAAAAAGAAGAGATCCCTGGGCTGTAGCTGCTTCGATCCCCATCGCTAACATCACATGGGAAACTTTCAGAGAACGAGAGATACAGGCGGATCCACTGGAAATCTGTATACCCTCCAGGTCTAAGAAAAGGAGTATTGATTCCCCCCTTGCTCTTTGTGTCTCTCATGGTAAAGACAGATGTAAAGGTAGTCTCACTGCCGGTACCCGCCGTGGTCGGAACCACAATAGTCGGAAGCCCCGCCTTTTTCACCCTGTTCAGACCTATATAGTCAACGGCTTTACCGTCATTCCGGACCAGAACGCCTATGGCCTTGGCCACATCCATGGTACTGCCTCCACCTACACCTATAATACAATGAACTTTCTCTTTTCTCGCAAATTGGGCGCCGATATCAGCTATTCTCGGATCAGGTTCAGGAGTAACGTCAGGATATAAAAGGGCCTTTACCCTGCTCTTCCTGAGTAGTTCCTGGATTCGCGAACAGATATCACTCTTTGCCAGTGAGCGATCCATAACAAGCAACGCTCTGGTTGCTCCCAAATTTCTACATTCCGGACCTATTTGATTAATGGCGCCTGACCCGAAGATAGTTTTTTTTACGCCTTCGATTGTTATTAGATTATCCATGGA